>NZ_JZIR02000028.1:0-250435 GCF_000961955.2 Hymenobacter sp. AT01-02 | reverse complement strand
CTGTGTACAGCATCAAGTATTCCTTTTGGCCTTCTACGTAGTAAATATCGGCTACCAGTACCCGGCGCAGGCGGTTGTCGTGGCGCACAAAAAGGGCTTCCTCTCCCACTGCCCCACCCATTTCGGGGGCCTCGGGGGTAGCGGGCGTGCCGCCGGCGTCGGCTGGCTCAGGGCGGCCCGGGCCCGGTGGGCTGCCTGCACAAACCGCTCGAAAGAGATAGGCTTGAGCAGGTAGTCTAAGGCGGGCAGCTCGTAGCTCTGCACGGCGTAGTTGGCGTGGGCCGTGGTGAAGATAATACGCGGCCCCGGCTGGGGTAGCAGCTGCGCCAGCTGTAGTCCCGTCAGGCGGGGCATCTGAATATCCAGAAAAACGACATCTACGGGTGTGTCCTGTAGAAAAGCTACCGCAGCCAGTGCATCATGAAACTGACCTTTGAGCTCTAAAAACGGAACCTGCGCGCAATATTCCGCCAGCACATGAAGGGCCAGGTGTTCGTCATCGACGATAACGCAACTCAACGGACGGCGAACAGAGGACGTGGGCTCCATCGGAGGAAAAAGGAGTAAGAGAAACGAAACTAGAATTACGTAAAAATAATCTTCCAGCGCCCCTACGCGGGTTATACCAATAAGCTACCGGAGGCTTTCGGCTGTACGCCGCCTGCTCTCCTGCCGGGCCAAATGCAGGGTCATGCGAACGGAATACTCCTCGGCGTTGGCTACCACTACTAAGTCGTGTTGGCGGGGGTAGAGCAGCGCCAAACGCCGCCGCAGGTTGGCTAGGCCTACGCCGCCTGGCGCCTCGGGCGTAGCGTGGGGAGACTGCCGGTTGCGGACGGAGAAGTGCAGCTGGCTATCCTCGGTGAGGTGCAGGGTCAGCCGAACTACGTGGGGGCGGGCCGTTAAGTCGCCGTGCTTGAAAGCGTTTTCTACCAGCGGCAGCAAGAGCATGGGCGGCAACTGGTAGGCGTACTCGGCACCGGGCGGCAGCAGAATAGAGAACTGAATAGCCTCATCGGCTTCGTCTGGCGGCAGGCGTAAGTGTTGCAGGGTAAGAAAGCTCTGCAAGTGACTGATTTCGCGCGCCAGGGGCACGGTATCGTCGGCGCTGTCGTAGAGCTGGTAACGCATCAACTCCGACAGGCGCAGCACTGCTTCCGGGGCCTGAGGCGAACAGTTGAGCGTGAGCGAATAGATATTGTTGAGCGTGTTGAATAGAAAATGCGGGTGCAGTTGGGTTTTCAACAACGCCAGCTCGGTACGCAAATGCTGCTTTTCCAGCTCGCGCCGGTCTTCCCGCTCGCGCAGGTAGTCGCCCGCTAGGCGCAGGAAAAAGCTTAGCAACACAATCTGCCCGCCCAGCAGCAAGTAGTAGGCTTGCAGCACCTGCACGTAGTAGGCCAGCGTTTGGGGCACTCCCTGAATCTTCACTTCCTCCAGGGCATAGCTCAGGCCAATGCGTAAGGCCGCGAAGGCGGCCAGCCCCAGGCCAAGCACCAGAAAATACGCTGGCAAACGCGTGCGTACAAACAAGCGCGGCATCACCAGCCAGTTCAGGTAAAACAGCCCCGAGTCGAGCACGTCGGTCAGGAAAGCATTCAGCCAGAAGTTGTCTTCCAGCATGGGTAGGAAAGGCCCCACCCGCAGTAGGCGCAGCTGAATATCGAAGTACAGCAGCAACCCCAGCCACACCAAATGTGGCCACGGCAGGCGCTTCAGGAGGGCGGGCCAAGCAAAGGGGCGGCGGGCAGCAGAAGAGGAGAGCGACATACAAGAACGGCTGCCACCACGGGCCACCAACGGGCGAAAATAGCTAATTGGCTCGCTCCCGCTGCCCAGTAATCAACCAGTAGCTACTCGTGCATCAATCAAAGCCCGGCTGGTTTCTATGAATGCCTAAGCAGAACCTACTAGCGGCCTGTAACTGCCTGTTACCAGCTTGCTGTGCTAGTGAAATGCCGGCGCAATGCAGCTGTAGCCGTGCTGGTTGAGACGAGGCGGTAATTGGTAGCACCAGAAAATAGCGTTTGTTGAATTATAGCATTGGGCTGATGAAATACCCGATACGTTTGCAGCGTTGTGCCACCAATTACCGCCGATTGGGCTCTTACCCGTGGCTACTACTATCCTTCCTACAGTCTATCCTTTCCCACCCGTATATGAAGCAAGCTTTTACGCTAGCACTATTGGCCCTGCTGGCCGCGCCAGCGGCCTGGGCCCAAACCACTACTGCTCCTGCTACCACCGCCAGCCCTAAAGGCACGGGCCGCCTTACGGGCCGCGTGGTAGATGCCACCACTAAAAAACCCGTTGAATATGCCACTGTGGCGCTACTGCCAGCCACCGGCACTACGCCCCTTACTGGAACGGCATGCGACGCCGATGGCCGGTTCGAGCTTAAGGATTTGCCAGCCGGTTCCTACCGGTTGCAGCTCAGCTTTGTGGGGTACACTACCCGCTTTGAGCCCGTCACCGTTACTAGCAGTGCTACCGAGGTGGGGGCTCTTACCCTTGCTAGTGCCGCCCAAAATCTGGCTGGCGTGACAGTAACTGGTGAGCGGCCCGTGGTGGAAACCAAGCCCGACCGCCTGGTGTATAACGCCGACCAAGACGCGAGCAACACCGGCGGCACCGCGGCCGACATTCTGCGCAAAACACCCCTGGTCAACTTAGATGGTGAAGGCAACGTGCAGCTGCGCGGCACCAGCAACGTACGCATCCTCATCAACAACAAGCCCTCGGCTCTCCTATCTGGCAACCTTGCCGAAGCACTCAAGCAAATTCCAGCCGACCAGATTAAGGCGATTGAAGTAGTTACGGCCCCTTCGGCCAAGTACGATGGCGAAGGCTCCGGCGGGGTCATCAATATTGTGCTGAAGAAGAACAGCTTGCAGGGCATGAACGGGAGCGTAGGAGCCAGCGGCGGCAACCGCAACCAGGGGCTGAATGGGAGCCTAAACGCTAAGCGGGGCGTAGTAGGCGTGAACACAAAGCTCAGCGGATTCCGCAACCGCTACCCCTTTCGCAGCAGTACCACCCGAACCAGCTTTTTGCCCAACGGCGCAGTTGGCCAGCTCAATGAGCGCACTACCTCCCGCAACCAAGGCCAGGGTGGCTACGGACAAGTAGAGCTGACCTATGACCCTTCCCCGCTACATAGCTTCACTATCAGCGGCAACGGCAACCTGTACAACAACCGCACCCCACAGGAGCTATTCAACCAATATCAGGGCGAGCCCAAGCTTGACACCCTGTACTCGCGCGATATCAACCGGCAGGACCAAAGCCGGAATTTTGATTTGAACGCGGGGTATACCCGCACCTTTGGCGAGAAGCAGCCCCGCCGCGAGTGGAGCGTACTGGCCCAGCATACCAGCAACCGTAGCCGCGAGCAGTACCGCCTCGACCAGTTCCCGACTAGCGAGCTACGCGGCCCCATTGAATATCAGGAGGCTAGCCGCAACCTGGCCCGCAACCTCGAAACCACCTTCCAAACCGATTACACTCAGCCTTTCGGGGAGAAGAATACGCTGGAAGTTGGAGCCAAGCACATTCGTCGGCAAGTGAGTAGCGACTATACCCTGGACACGCTGCTAACCAGTGAGCAGACGGGGTTTGTGCGCAGTCCCCTCCGCTCCAACCGCTTCGACTACCACCAAAACGTGCTGGCGGCTTATGGCACCTATAATTTTTCCCTCGGTAAGAAGTACGCCTTTAGCTTGGGTACCCGCCTGGAGCGCACAGACATTCAGGGCGAGTTTCAAAACGAAGCTGGCCGCTTTTCCAACGACTACTTGAATGTACTGCCCAACCTCAGCGCCACCCGCACGCTCAAGAAAGATGGCCAAACGCTACGGCTCAGCTATTCCCGCCGCATTCAGCGCCCCCAAATTTACTTCTTGAACCCCTACGTAAACCAGGTAACCCCTAACTCGGTGAGCTTTGGAAACCCCAAGCTGCGCCCCGAGATGGCCCAACTGGCGGAACTGACGTACGGCACCTTCGCGGAAAAAACATCCTTCAACGCTTCTGCTTTTGTGCGGCGCACGGGCAATTCTATTGAACGATTCAGCGACTATAACGAGAAGCTAGCTCGCAACGAAACTACCTACGGCAACCTGTCTACTACCACCATTTACGGAGTAAACCTGTACGGCTCCTGGAAGCCACTTAAGGATTGGGACTTGAGCAGCAACCTCAGCGGCGACTATACCAACCTGCGTAGCGCCCTGCTGAACCGCCCCAACCGCCGCGCCAGCATATACATGAACATCAATTCCTCGCTCAAGCTGGGTAAGGCTTACACCTTACAAGGCTACGGCGGTTTCTGGACGGGCGGCGTGGAACTGCAAACCCGCTACTCGGGTGGCCTGTACTACGGCCTGAGCGTGAAGAAGCTGTTGCTTGCGGAGAAGGCCGACATTATCTTGGGTGCAAACAACTTCTTGGCCCCCGGCCGCGAGTTCCGCAGCACCACTACTACCCCCGATTTCATCAACCAAGGCATTTTCTACTCCTACCAGCGCTCCTTTCGCCTTTCCTTCAATTACCGCTTCGGCAAGCTAGAGGGTGGACAGCGTCAACGCCGCACTATCCGCAACGACGACTCCAAAGGTGGCGGCAGCGGCCAGCAAGGCGGCGGGCAGTAGCTTAACAGCCCATAGACTACCGCCAGAAGCCCAACACTGGCGCACTCTGCTTCTACTTGTGCTTTACTGGTCTAGGGGCTCTTCATTCCAGATCTGCCAGGCAGCTTCCGCTTGGAGGCATAGCATCTCAAATCCGTTTTTGGTTTGGGCCCCAACAGCTTGGCCGCGCTGCATAAACTCGGTTTCGCGGGGGTTGTAGATCAGGTCGTAGAGGTAGTGACTGGCCGTGAGGGAGCCGTAGGGAATAGCGGGGCACTCCTGCACATTGGGGTGAGTGCCTAGCGGAGTAGTATTGATGATGAGCAAGTGCTCTTGCACAAGGCGGGGCGTTAGCTCCTCGTAGGTAAGGCCACTACCCAGCGGGTTGCGCGACACTACCCAGTAGCCAATACCTAAGTCGCGCAGGGCTACTTCCACGGCTTTGGAAGCCCCGCCGCTACCTAGCACCAGCGCCCGGCCATCGAAACCAGCGGGCACAAACGTCTGCAAGGAATCCCGGAAGCCAATCATATCGGTGTTATGCCCAATCAGGCGGCCATCCGAGGCAAATTGAATGACGTTGACGGCGCCCACCCGCGCGGCCGAGGGCGCTACTTCGTCCAAGAAAGGCCACACCTGCTCTTTGTACGGGATAGTGACGTTGAGGCCGCACAACTCAGGATGTTGCTGGAGTAGTGCAGGCAGATCTTGAACGGCAGCTAGCTCGAACAACTCATACTGGTGATCAGACAGCCCCAGGTTGTGAAACTTCTGGGAGAAATAGGTCTGAGAGAAAGAGTGACTCAGAGTGCGTCCGATAAGGCCAAATTCACGCATAGCAACGGGCATTTTTGGTCTACTATAATGCAACGAAAAAACCGCCCCGACCACAAGATCGGCCGGGACGGTTTAGGTAGTACTGCTGTACGCCACGTACGGTTGCCACGGCTACGCTACCGGAGCACGACGAGATTTCAAGAACTCAAATACGGCTGGCAGCACAGATACCACAATGATGCCTATCGTGAACAGTCCAAAGTTATGCTGAATCCAGGGTATGCTTCCCAGGAAGTAGCCCGCACCAGTAAGCAGAATTACCCATAGTACAGCCCCTACCAGATTGTACGACAGAAACTTCGTGTAGCTCATGGTGCCTACCCCGGCCACAAAGGGGGCAAACGTGCGAATAATGGGAATAAAGCGGGCTATGATAATTGTTTTAGCGCCATGTTTCTGGTAGAAGGCCTGCGTTTTTTCGAGGTGCTCACGCTTTAGAAATCGTGAGTTTTCGCGAAACACCCGTGGCCCCAGATAGTCGCCAATGTGGTAATTGAGCGTGTCGCCGAGCACAGCGGCCAAGATCAGCAGCCCAATCATAGCCCATATATTGAGCGGAGAGCCAGGCAATGCGGCCAAGGTACCGGCGGCAAACAGCAGCGAGTCGCCGGGCAGGAAGGGTAGCACTACCACCCCAGTTTCCACGAAGATGATTAGGAACAGGATGGCATAGGTCCAGACTCCGTAATCCTGAACTAACTCGGTCAGGTGCTTATCCAGGTGCAGAACGAAGTCCAGCAGGTGCTTTATGATTTCCATAAGGAGTAGAGGTTGAGCCTGCAAAGAAAGCACTTGCCCAGCAAAACCCTACCTCAGCCACGGAATGTGGCTCCTTCATTTCCTGTAGCCTTATGCAGCACCAGCAACCGGTTGTATTGTTCTACTTCCACTTCCTTTACCGCAAAGCCCACTGTGGGTAGGTACGCCGCCACATCCTGGCCAGCTACTACCAAGGAATCTTTGGTGAGGGTATTGAATAGTACGTACCCACCCGGCTGCAAAAGGCGCCATATGTGCTGCCAAAAGGCCGGTGCCTGCAAGCCCGCGGGCAAGTCCAGATCAATGAACAGGTCGATTATGACCAGCCGAAATTCGGCTGTCGGCGCAGTTGGAACCCATGCAAACGCATCGGCACACACAATATCCAGTCCGGCCCCGGCCCGAATACCAAACTCCGCGTCGGCAACTTGAATTAGCACTGGGTCGAGTTCTACCGCCGTAATGGGGCCCGTAGCTTGGTGCTCTCGGCGCAGGGTTTCTACCACCGAGCCCCCACCCAACCCCAAAACCAGAATGGGGCCCGGGGCCGCGGGCTCGGTGAATAGCAGGCCGTAGCGCAGCACCCGCTGCAAAGACCCGTAGGAGTAGTTGGCGTGGGCTGTATCCAGCACCTTGCGCCCCTCGTGCAATACTACCTCTACCACCCCACTGTGCACAGACTGCACACGGCGCTTGATGGGCAACAAGTAGCTAGCCACGTGGCGGAGAGCAGTCAGCAGCTTATTCATGGGGTGCGAAGGTAGTGCTGGCAGCGTAGTAGCACGGGATATGCTGACCGACTAGCGCAACGGCCGCACTTGGTAGCCTTCTTGGCGCAGAAGAGCCAACACGCCTTTGGGCCCGCCAAGATGAGCCGCTCCCACCGCAAAGAATGTGGGTTGGGTAGCAGCCATCTTCGTGATGGAGCCAATCCAGCTTTGGTTGCGGGAGTTTACGAGTACGTCTTCGTATTCCTGAAAGCCAAACAGGCTCTTGGTGGTCATGTTGCGCAGCTCTTCTACGTTTTGTGCTTTGTAGAGCGTCACCATTTGCTGCACTTCCTGGCGGGCTTCCGCTTCTTTGTTTACCATGTCAACTAGCATTTGGCCCTGGGCTTTGTAGGGAATCTTCTCGAAGAAGCCCATCTGCTGTTGCACGGTTTCCAGCCCCAGCACTTCTTTTTTCTGCTCCTGAGCCATTTGCACAAACGTAGCCTCGTAGCTGGCGGGCGCGCAGCCTAGCAAGGCAGGGTAGAGCATGGAGCTCAGAATAAACGGCTTGAGCGTGCCTACCCGGTCGATGGGTACGCCGGCCTTACTTTGCAGATACTTGCCCACGCTGGTATAGTCAGTGGGTGAAAGGAGCTGCTGCAAGTTCTGGCCGCCATTCATCATCATGCTTGCTTGCATTTCCTGCATCATAGTGGGGCTATCCATGTCCAGCTCCAAGACTACTTGCTTGGCTTTACCAAAGGACTGCTTCACTGGCTCAGTCACCACCAGATCGGTTGGGCAAATCAGGTGAACCGTGCCATATACGTAAGAAGGGGCCGCTAGTCCCTTGCCCGTTATTTCCCACAGGAGTGCATTAGTAGCAGCCGGGCTAGCGGCTGTAGCTGCCTTGGCTGGCTTGACAGCAGCTTTCTGGGCTTGGGTAGCAAGCGAGGTGAGGAGTAGCGTGGCGGCCAGGGCCGTGTTTCGGAGGAAGCTCATCAGGCAAAAAGGGATGGAGGTACAAGGATAACACATAGGTCGTCGGCCCACCCAATTCATTACAGCTTGCCGCAGCTTTATTTCTCCTAAACATAAAACCGCCTGCCCTCCTGGGTGAGAGGATAGCAGGCGGTTTTTGAAATTATAAGGGTGTAGGCTAGCTGCTAGCTACCACACGCCATACCTTGCCAGCGGCATCGTCGGCCACTAACAGGGAGCCATCGGGCATTTCGGTGATGCCTACCGGACGACCGTATACCTGTTTTTTGCCTTCATCGGCCACGAAGCCCGTTACGAAGTCTTCCATAGGCCCGGCTGGTTTGCCGTTCTGGAAGGGTACAAATACCACTTTGTAGCCCGTGAACGACGAGCGGTTCCAGGAGCCGTGCTGCCCAATAAAAGCGCCACCGCGGTATTTGGTAGGGAAAGCCAGCCCATCGTAAATAGCTAGCCCCAATGATGCAGTGTGCGGCCCAAGAGGAACTTCGGGCACTACTGATTTTTTCACGAGGTCCGGACGCTCACCCTTACGCCGGGGATCTTCGTGCTGACCGAAATAGGAATAGGGCCAGCCGTAGAAAGCGCCTTCCTGCACGCTAGTGAGGTAGTCGGGCACTAAGTCATCACCCAGCTCGTCGCGCTCATTCACGGCCGTCCAGAGTTTGCCCGTGCTAGGAGCCCAGTCCATGCCCACGGGGTTGCGCAAGCCCGCCGCGTATATCTTCTCACCCGAGCCATCAGGGTTGATTTCGAGAATATTGGCCCGGCGCTTCTCGTTTTCTATGCCGTGCTCCGCCACGTTGGAGCCCGAGCCTACCGACACGTATATTTTCTTTCCATCGGGCCCAGCCAGTAAGTTGCGCGTCCAGTGGTTGTTGTAGCCACCCGCCGGCAAGTCCAGGATTTTTTCGCCCTTCGCCGTGATTCTGGTTTGGCCGCTTTGGTAGGGGTAGCGCCATACACCATCGGTATTGCCGACGTAGAAGTAGTTGCCCAGCACCAGCATACCGAGGGGCTGATTGAGGTTGCTCAGGAAAGTTTCCCGCACATCGGGCTTGCCGTCCTTGTTGGTATCGCGCAGCAGCGTAATACGGTTGGCACTCGTTGGGCGCAACGATTTGGAAGGGTCCAGCTTCAGGGCCGCGGCTATTTTCTTCTTAGGATTCGTCGGTACAGTATTAGCCTCGGCTATCAGCACGTCGCCGGAGGGCGTTACGTAGGCCCAACGCGGACTCTCAAAGTCGCCCGCATACTCACTGATGGAGAAGCCAGCCGGTACGACGGGGGTTTTGCCAGTAGGCCAGCCTATCACTTCGCTCCGCTTCGTCACCGATTCGGAAGCATACGGCTCGGGTAATTTCACTGCGGTGGTGGCCGTAGCTACCGTATCGGCGGGGGTAGTAGCGGCGGCTTCCGCTTTTTCTTCTTTGGAAGGACCACCACAGGCGGCTAGCAAGCCTAGCCCCAGCAGTGGCAGGTGAAAAAATGATTTTCTCATTATAATGCAGTGAGTTAGAAGCAGGAATACTGGGCAGCACTAGCTATACAACGGGTGCTGCCCGCCTTACTCCTACTTCATCTACTCAACTTTGTTACGCTCAACCGTATTACGCTTGCCAAGGCTGGTAGGTAACGCACAACGCCCGGTGCCATCAGGGTGACACCGGGCGTTGTACTAAGCAGAGACTCCAATACTAGCCGCGGGGCATGGAGGTGCCAGGCTTGCCCGTGGGCTTCTCGGGGCGGAAAGCTTCATCTACATTGTCCATGTCAATGAAGTGAGTGAAGGTGTCGCCACGCAAGCCCAACCGAATGGTTTCGAGGCTTACAATCTCATTCGGGGCAATGTTGCCCAAGTTTACGTTGGCACCGAGCAACTTGATAAACCATACCTGCTGGGCTTTCTGAGGTGCTTCCCACAGAATTTTCTCGAAGGGAATTTGGGTTAGAATCTCTTCTACCAGGCCCGAGCGCACCTCGCCGGTGCTGCGGAACAAGCCCACGTTGCCGGCTTCACGGGCCTCACCAATTACTTTGATAGCACCGGCTTCTAGTTCGGTGCGCATCTGCGAAATCCACTTGTAGGGAGGAATAATTTTTTCGGCGTCCTTGGAGCTACTTCGCTCAGCACCTTCACTTCCTTAGCCAGTTCCCGAATGTATTCTAGCTTCCGGTCGTGATTCAAGTCAATAGAGCCATCCGATACTTCGGCGTATTCCATGCCAAACTCGGAAAGCAGGCGGCGGTAGTCATCAAACTGGTTGCGGATGATAAAGGCCTCAAACAACGTTCCGCCGAAGTACACCGGAATGCCTGCTTCCTTATAAGCGGCCAGCTTACGCTTCAGGTTGGGGGTTACGTATGAGGTAGCCCAGCCCAGCTTCACGATGTCGGTGTACTCCGCCCCAACCTCAAGGAAGTCTTCCACTTCACGTACGCTGAGGCCTTTGTCCATTACCATGGTGTAGCCTTGCTCGCGAGGTTTGGAGGTGCGGTCGGGGAGTTGATTGAGATTGTAATTCATTCTTGGTGGTCTTAGGGTTCTTTTCGGAAAGTGGTGGACTAGAAGATGCGGCAACCTGAACCAAAGGGGTGCGCCCGGCGCCGCGCCCAAAAGTACGCCCGAATTCTATAACAGCTTGAAATGCGACCGGGGCCCGGGAGCGGCAGCGCACTAAGTAGCTCTATTTGACGGTATAGAACTCCTCTTTGGCGTTACCCTCCCGAGCCCCGGAACTTTCACTAGTTACTTCCGATACTGGTCAATCAGGCGGGCCAGCGCCCGTTGCGACTCCAGCTCGGGGAAGTATTCAAACAACAGCCGGTGCTTATCAAAGTCTAGCGTTAAAGCACCTTCCAGCGTTTCGTAGGCCTCACGGTAGCGGCCGGCTGCCAGCAGGTAGGCGCACAGGCGGTAATGCAATTCGGCCTCCATGGGCTGAATTTCTACGGCATTACGCATCAAATCAATGGCCCCGTCGAAGTTGCCTTGCTCATAGAGAATAATACTCCAGTTAAGCCACGCATCTTTGTTGTCAGGGGCTACTTCAGTTGCCTTCTCGTAACACTCGATAGACGATACCACGTTGCCAATTTGGTATTCGGCAGCGGCCAGGGCCAACCAGTATTCAATGCTTTCGTCGTAGAGGCTCACGGCCTTCCGAAAGAAATGAATGGCCTCGAAGTAGCGTTCCTGCACGTTCATCACGATGCCAATGCCAAACCACGCCTCATCCAGGGTAGGGTCTAGGTCGATGGAGCGCTGGTAGAAGCGGCGGGCATTGTCCCACTCGGCTAGCTTTTCGTAACACTCGCCAATGTTGCACAAGGCTTCGGCAGTAGGCTCACCCTCTGGGTAACTCAGCTCAAACTCACTAATCGCACGACGATACTGCTCTAAGCTAACGTAGGTACTCGCCAAGAAGCCATGAGCTTCGTAGAACTTAGCATCAATGAGAATAGCGTAGTCGAAGGCACTAATAGCATCGTCGAACTTGCCAGCCCGCAGGTACGCCTGTCCTAAGTTGTACCAAGCTACTGCAGAGTAAGGGTCGTCATCAGTGAAGCGGCGGAAGAAATCAAGGTTGTTTTCCAGCCGTTCGCTTACCTCCAGACAGTACAACAACTCCTGCACTGCCACGTCATTGTCGGGGTTGAGGCGCAGGCTTTGCTTGTAGTACTTAGCGGCACTCTTAAACTTCTGCCAGCTCTGGTACGCCAGGCCTAAGTTGAAGAAGATGTCGTCGCGGTCCTGTGCACGCTCGGCTGCTTGATGAAAAAAAGCCACAGCTTCAGCAAAATCGCCGCGCTGGGTAGCAATAATGCCCCGCGTTACCGCTACGTCTGGATTATCTGGGTCGAGCTGCGCCACATCCTCAATCTGCTGAGCAGCCGCCACGTATTCGCCCTTCATTGCCAATACTTGCGACCGATCAATGAGCAGCTCCGTGCTGAATGGATATTGGGCAATAGCCGCCTCACAAGCCTGTAAGGCCTTTTCGTACTGGGTGTTCGTAGTATAATGGTCGATGATGTTTTCAAAATCGGCCAAATCAAAAAACACGGGTTCATTTTGGGCTACCATCCGCTCAAAGCGGCGCACAGTATCCAGTACTTCCTCCCGGTCTTCAAAATTTTCGTTCATTCTCATGCTGCTACAATCAGCCAAAAGCCGCCAACATGGCAGCTTTCCGGGGTGGATCAAAGCTAAATTCTAGCGAATTCGCCTCTATCCTGAATATACAACAACCGCACCGCAGACCCACAGGTTCAGGCGCGCGTAGCGTAGATTTAAAACTTCGTAATTCTTGTATCGAAGGTACGCTGCTAGTGCTTTCCTCCGCGTCGATAACGTTTTTTACCGAGTTGCTGGGCTAGCAGCTGCGAGCATAACGAGCTCATCACAGCACCACCGAATCGTTTCAGATAAAGGCCGGAACTCCATGTGCAAGGTCTGCCGCACTTTATCGGCCTTGTATTCGGTAGGCTGGCGCCCAGCGCGGGCGGTATCCTTGGTGATGAGCGGCCGTGCGCCCGTTAGCAGGGACCGGACATGCTCGAGGCGCCAGATAGATTCGGCCAGCCAGTTAGGCACTTCCGTTGTGGGAGGCCGCTTACCGAAGCACGTTGCTGCTTCGGCAAAGAACTGGTGTAGCGGAAGACTACCAGCACTCAGTACATACCGCTCACCGCTTATTTCGGTGTCCAAGGTCAGCTGACGCAGGGCATGTACTACATCGCGCACGTCCACTAAGTTGATGCGACCGGGAGTGTAAAAGCGGTGCTGATTGTAAGCATACCGAAAGAGCCGGGTGCTGCTCCGGTCCCAATCTGCCGGCCCGAGTATCACTGATGGGTTTACTATTACAGCTCTAAGGCCTTCCGACACCCCTCGCCATACTTCCAGTTCACCTAGGTACTTCGACGTTGCGTACGCATTGTGCGCCGCGCCCAAATCCCACTTTGCAGTTTCGTCGATTACTAGTGGCGCTTGTTCCTCTTCAGTGTCGGCCTTTCGGCTGTCCAGCGCTGCTACCGAAGAAACGTAGCCCAATCGTATTCCAGGCCGTTCCAGGCAAGCATCTACGATGTTGGCGGTACCCTCTACGTTCGTTTGCTGCAGCGCTTCCTCATCCTGCGGTGCGTACGATACTAACCCCGCACAATGAAACACGTGGGTTACGCCTTCTAGCGCTGCTCGTAAGCCAATGGCATCTCGCACATCACCTTCTATCCACTCTACCTGGTCGGCTCCGGACACGGCCGGCACTTGCTCTCGATATAGCGCGCGGACGGGTAATCCACGAGCCACTAGGTCAGCAATAAGAAAGCTCCCCACCAACCCGCTTCCACCGGTCACAAAAATCATGGTATTGGGGGTTAGAGCGTAGAAGGTTGGTAGCGACACGCGCTTATTGAAGCACGCGCCTAATTCAATCTATACTGTGTTATCTACAAGGTAGCGTTGAGCAAAGGCAACGCCAATAACTTCTGTAAATAAGCACTAGTCAGCACTTTTGTTTGAATGGAGTCGGTGTGCTTGATATGGTGAGCATCCGTGCCTACTAGGTCTACTAAGCCAGCGTCAATCAGCTTTTCGGCCACCTTCTTTGCTCCGCTTGAGTAGTAGCCAGTTAGGGAGTTTAAGTTTAGTTGCAGAAGGATACCATCCTGACGAATCTTCTCCAAATCCGCAAACCGGCCGTACAGATAAGTATAGCGCTCAGGGTGGGCTAGTACGGGCCGATAGCCGGCCGCCTGCAGATTAAACATCGTTTCCGCGAAGTTCAGCGGCTCATTGATGTAGGAGGTTTCTACCAGGATGTAGCGCTGCGCTCCTCCAAACGTGAGTAGAGGATCCTGCCGCTCCAAACGTTGACTAAACCACTCATCTAAGTAATACTCAGCGGCACATTCGAGGGCCACTTCGGTTACACCAGCTTGTATTGCGGCGCTCCGTAAGCTTTCCAGGGCACCCCAGATTCCTTCCGGGGTATTGCGGTAGAAGTCGCCCATTACGTGTGGGGTCATTATTAGCTTCCGATACCCCAATTTCTGCAAGGCCCGCAGTAGCTCTACCGATTGTTCAACTGTCTCAGCTCCATCATCCAGCCCGGGCAGCACATGGGAGTGCATATCAGTACCCAGTGCTTCCAAGGTGGCCGTTGGCGCAGCATCGTTACCTGACCCGAATAATTTCTGGAAGAAAGAAGCCATGGGTAAGAATAGCGTACTGCGCTAAGAAAAGCGTTTCCGCAGCTTATTCAACACTCCTCTTGCTGGCTTTGTCTCTTCATAATAGCCTTGTCCGTAGCCATAGCCGTAGCCATAGCCGTAGCCGTAGCCATACGCACCACCAGCCTTCGCGTCGTTGAGAATGGTGGTTAGCTTAGTAAAGCCGTTCGAGCGAACTAACTTACTTATGTTCTTAAGGAAAGACTTCTTCGAGTAATTAGCTCGTACAATGTAGATAGGCACGTCTGCCTTCCGCATGATGAGAATACCATCCGTCACGAGTCCTACGGGTGGTGTGTCTATCATCACTACATCATAGGTCTGAAAAAGAGACGCCAGCATCTCATCGAAACGGGGGCTTAGAATGAGTTCTGACGGATTAGGCGGGGTAGGGCCAGCAGAAATAAAATCCAGCAGTGGAATAGCGGTATGCTGAATGCATTCTTGCCAAGTGTGCCGCTCAATTAGAATAGTACTAACGCCTTTTACGTTCTCAGCTCCGAATGCCAAGTTTACTTTGGGCTTGCGCATGTCTAGGTCCAGAATTACCACCTTCTGATCGGAAGCAGCAATAATCCCGGCCAAGTTCACGGTTACGAACGTCTTGCCTTCCCCACTGATAGTAGAGGTAACAGAAATTAGACGCTTCTTCTTTGAAGAGGCTATGAACTCCAAGTTGGTTCGAATAGAACGGATGGCTTCTGATA
This sequence comes from Hymenobacter sp. AT01-02, assembly GCF_000961955.2. Lineage (NCBI taxonomy): Bacteria > Pseudomonadati > Bacteroidota > Cytophagia > Cytophagales > Hymenobacteraceae > Hymenobacter > Hymenobacter sp. AT01-02. Next base: position 235,558 of record NZ_JZIR02000028.1, on the reverse strand, counting down.
TAGCTGCTTTGGGGTTACGGTCCACTACCAGCTTCGAGACTGCCATCTTCTCCTTATCATACGTCGGGATTACGCCCAGCACCGGCACCGATGTATTCCGCTCTAGTTCACCAACATTCGTTACGGTGTTGTGTAGTAAGTAACGGACAGCAATTAGACCAATCCCTAGTACTAAGCCAGCTGCTAAGCCAATGGCATACACCATAAGTCGAACTGGTGAGATAGGTGCGCTGGGCAACGTAGCGGGCGATAATACTTGAAAATCGGCCGTAATGCCGGCCCGCGCTATGTTGTACTCCAGGGTCTTGTCCATCATCAGCAAGCTGTATTTCTCGTACAACTCACGAGGACGCTTAAGCCGCTCAATCTGAGTCTTAAGCTCAGGTAGCTCCTGCAAGCGGCCTTGTAGAGCACCTTGCTTGGCATCCATTTCAGCCAACTGACGCTGTAGTAGCTGTTGATTCTGAACCAGCAGCTGACGAATGCTACGCTTCGTAAAAGCTATCTGGTCTTGAATGACTTGGATAGCTGTAGTAGTAGGTTTATAGCCTACTGAGGCTCGATTTAAATCGAGCTGTAATCCATAGAGCTCTCCAATTCGTTCTGTTAACTCAGGAGCTTTTATCTCTGCTAGGGCAGGGATACTTTGTTCAGCAGATACATCTTCCCGTGCTACGAATTGATTACTCTCAATCTGATTACTTAGGTTACGCAGCAAATTAATTTGCTCCTGTAGTTCCTGCCGCTCTTCCTGCTGAGTAGTTATTGCTGATGTTACAGTACCCAACTCTGACTCCGCATCGAAGAGATTATTACGCTTCATGAAGTCCTGCAATTGCTCTTCCGCTTGGCGCAATAGTCTTCTATTTTCCTCAGACTGCTCAGCCAAGTAGCGCAGGGTTTTGGCAGATTGCTCCTGCTTGCGCTGAATTTTCTCTACTAAATAGGCCGTATCTACCTTATTAACAATATCATGCGCCTTAAGAGGATTATAATCAGTAAATCCAATGCTGATTGTATTTGCATCAGGATTTACAACCTGCACTTGCAGATTCTGACTTAAGTAGCCATTGATTGTACCCTCGTCATGAATAATAAAGAATAAGTTACGCTCTAGGTCGCTAAGCTGGTAAAAAGCAGTACGGTATAAGCGCAAACGAAATCCAGTGGTTTCAACTGGAGCGTCGAAACCGGTTTCCTTAACCACTTCTTGACCGCCCTCCAAGTAAGTTAGCTGTACCCGGTTTGGGCTCAGAAACTTCAAATTGAAACGAGTATTAAATAGACTACCGTTTTTACTCTCGTATTCTACTTTAAAAGGGGAGGTCTTGTACAGCTCTGTCTCAAGTACAGTACCCTCCGCATAATAGGCAACTTCCAATTCTAGCGAATCGCGGAGACGGCGATAAATCAGGTCAGAGTTAATCAGTTCCATCTCCCCCGACAGTTGAGTGACAGTCTGCTTCTGCTCAACCATTTTACCTAGCCCTTCTAGCCCCAATACACCTGCTTCCGTTTTCTCGTCTATTTTGAGAACGGAAGAGGATTGATAAACTGGACGAGTATAGCGCAGAAATAACCAAGAGGTCAGTAGACCAAGCATTACCAGTAAAAGCACCCAAGGCAAGCTTTTACGGGCAACCATGATGAGGGTGGTTAGGTCCAATCCTCCACCATCATCTTCATCTGCTTCTCCGCCAGCATTGCGGACCAGATCTTCTAATTCAACTTCTTCGTTTACAGCCATGTAGGCAGGTGCTCAGGAGGAGTAAAAAGTATACAGATCTGCTATTAGTTGCCTATAACAGCATTCCGTACCAGCAAGAAAGTAGTGATGATGCCCGCTATGCTACCTACTATACCAAAATAAGGCTGGATATCAGTTAGGGTTTCGTACACAGGCCGACGAATGGGCTCGACGTAAATAATATCATTAGGCTCAACTTGCAAACTAGCGCGCCGCATTCCTTCGATAGTGGTCAAGTTGATTATTTGTACTTGCGGATTTTTTAAATTCCCCCTGATAAGGCGGATATTATCAGCCCTACCAGCCTGTGCCCCTCCCGCATTGCCACCTGTACCCACGTAACCGCCGGTAATGCCTCCTGCTTGCGCTAGCACCTCCAACAAATTCATATTGTCATTGTACATATAGATGACCTGGCCTGATCCACCAGCTACTGCCCCCAATACCACAATGCGATTGTTGTTGACCCTTGTTACGACGAATACGTCTTTATAATACTCACTGTATCGTTGAGCCAAGATGCTATCAGCCTGAAGTAAAGTGTAACCAGCCAGCTTAACCGGAGCTATCATGGGCAATGTGATAATACCATCATGCTGCACCAAAAATTCATTCAGGCCATATCCCTGCTGCTGTTGCTGCTGTTGCTGCCCACGGCCCGAGGTATTACGCTGAACAGTTTGCCTGTTACCTCCCTGACCGCCAGGAGTACCAAACATCAACTCTCCATTAGGGTCTAAAATCCGCTCCCCTTTATTGGTATTCACTCGCACTTCCAAGTAGTCGTTCGGCTGGATTATGTAGTTCCGTTCTGCACGATTTACCACATCTCGCAAACGAGCCGTATCAAGAGCACCAGCACCGTCTGTTCGTAGCAAAACGTTTTGCTGACGTAAGCGCGAAGTAGTACAAGAGAAGGTAAGCAGCAGAAACGGCGCACATAGCAGCCAAAGACGGAAAATGCGGCAGATAGGGGGAATTTGCATGCAGACCAGGATGACCAGGTATGTGAGGTAGAAAACTATAAACGCTCGTTTTTGCGAGGCAGTATTTTTTCTAAAAAACCCTCAAAGTAACCGAATTAGCGCGCCCTTTCAAAATCCGAGCCAAGCACCACCGAATGATGCACTCGCTTCTCCTCACTTGAAATCGTACTTTCGTGGACCCAAAACCAGCCCCCACTGGTTTTTCTCATACTCCGTTCTCACCCTCATCTATCCCCACCCACTTATGGAACTGGTAACCACTGAAAACCAGACAATGATTGCCCAGATGGTGCGCGACTTTGCCGCGCAACATATTAAACCCCACATGCGCCAGTGGGATGAAACGCAGGAGTTCCCCATAGACGTTTTTCACAAGCTTGGTGAACTAGGCTTAATGGGTGTGCTTGTGCCAGAAGAATTCGGCGGGGCCGGCTTTGGTTACGTGGAATACGTAACTGCCATTGCAGAATTGTCCAAAATTGACGGCAGCATTGGCCTGAGTATGGCCGCCCATAATTCCTTGTGCACGGGCCACATTCTACAGCACGCTTCCCAGGAGCAAAAACGCAAGTACCTACCAAAACTAGCCTCGGGTGAATGGATCGGTGCCTGGGGCCTGACAGAGCCAAATACAGGATCTGATGCAGGCAATATGCGCACGGTGGCCGTGGAAGATGGTGACTTTTATGTCATCAACGGAGCCAAGAATTTCATCACTCACGGTAAGAGCGGCAACGTAGCAGTAGTTATTGCCCGCACTGGTGAAGTAGGTGACTCCCATGGTATGACTGCTTTCATTGTGGAGCGAGGTACTCCTGGTTTTGAAGGCGGCAGAAAGGAAGACAAGCTAGGCATGCGGGCTTCGGAAACAACTGAAATGATTTTCACTGATTGCCGCGTGCCAAAAGAAAATGTGATTGGCAAGGTGGGTGACGGCTTCGTACAGTCTCTTAAGGTGCTTGACGGCGGCCGTATCAGCATTGCTGCGCTTAGCTTGGGTATTGCACAGGGAGCGTATGAGGCGGCGTTACAGTATTCTAAAGAGCGCCACCAGTTCAATCAGCCAATCAGCAACTTTCAGGGTATTGGCTTTAAGCTAGCTGATATGGCTACGGAAATTGAAGCCGCTTCTCTGCTCACTTACCGCGCAGCCGATATGAAAGACCGGGGACTGAACGTCAATCGCGAGTCGGCAATGGCGAAGTTGTATGCTTCTGAGGTGTCGGTGCGAGTGGCAAACGAGGGGGTGCAAATTTTCGGCGGCTACGGGTATACCAAAGACTACCCCGCTGAAAAGTATTACCGCGACGCCAAGCTTTGCACTATTGGCGAAGGCACTTCTGAGATTCAGAAGCTCGTTATTGCTCGTACGTTACTTAAATAGGCGTTTCGGAAAAGCAGAGTAGGTGGCTGCGCTGTGTAAGGACAGAGGTATATGGCAGACCCCAAATGATTGAATCCTAGTTAATCTACAAATCATTTGCATCTGCCACTCATACTTTATTATCTTTGCGGCCCCTCCAACCCGGGATTTCAACCTCACTGAAGATATGATCATCGTACAAATCAAAGAAAACGAGTCGGTTGACCGTGCGCTGAAGCGCTTTAAGAAGAAATTCGAGCGCACGGGCGTTCTGAAAGAACTGCGTCGTCGTACGTTCTTCCAGAAGCCTTCCATCACCAACCGCAAGCAAAAGCAGAAGGCTATCTACAAGCTGGCTACCTACGGTACCGACGCTAACTAGTAGACCTACTCGTTTTAACAGGTTTGAAAAAGCCGGCTATCCTGCCCTAGTGGCATGGTAGCCGGCTTTTTCACGTCCGTACTTTGCATTTTTTTCTTGCGTTGAATTATCTACATTGGTTGTCCGGTCTTGCCTTGACAGGGCCTTAGCCTATGGAATTATTTTTTGACTACCTGCGGTTTGAACGGCGCTTTAGCCCGCACACAGTGCTTTCTTACCAAACAGATTTGCGGCAGTTCTCGGACTACCTCTTAAGCACGTATGAGCTAGCAGACCCAAGCCAGGCTGATCATACTCTGATCCGCTCTTGGGTGGTAACACTCATGCAACAGCAGATGGATCCGCGTACGGTTAACCGGAAGATTGCGTGCTTGCGCTCTTACTACAAGTTTTTGCTGCGCACAGGTGCCGTTCAGAAAAACCCCATGCTGCGCATCACTTCGCCGAAAGTAGCCAAGAAGCTACCTGACTTCGTGCCGGAGGATTCTTTGAACGGCCTACTTAATTCATTTGCCTTTGAGGACACGCTGGGCGGAGTACGCGACCAGTTAGTTTTGGAGCTTCTTTATGGCACGGGTATTCGCCTTTCGGAACTCATTGGTATCCGCCATGATGATGTGAGCATACCAGGCCGAACCGTACGTGTGACGGGCAAGGGAAACAAGCAACGCATCGTGCCTCTGAACCCTACTCTTGCAATAGTGATAGAACGCTATATAGAGCGAAAGCAACGGGAATTTGCGTCAGGCAGCAACGCGCACCCAGCCCTCCTCGTTACGGATAAGGGAGAGCCGCTCTATGAAAAGTTCGTATACCGCACTGTAAAGCACTATTTAAGTCAGATTACAACTGCATCCGGCCAGCAGCACCCTCACGTGCTGCGCCATTCTTTTGCCACGCACTTGCTGGGCAAAGGTGCTGACTTAAACGCTATTAAAGAGCTGCTGGGCCATGCTAACCTAGCAGCTACGCAGGTGTACACGCACTTGAGTATTGACAAGCTGAAATCCGTATTTGAAAAGGCCCACCCAAAGGCCTGATTTTTCGTTTTACCCTTAACCCCACATCCGATGAAAGTACAGATGCAATCGGTGCACTTCGACGCCGACCAAAAACTGCTCGACTTCATCCAGAAGCGTCTCGACAAACTCGAAACCTTCTATGACCGTGTAACTGAAGGAGAAGTAATTCTGCGCCTGAACAATAAGGACGGAATCGCAAACAAAACTGTAGAAATCAAACTCTTCGTACCAGGTAGCACTCTGTTTTCGCAGGAAGATGCGGGTACGTTTGAAGCTGCTACCGACGCTGCAACGGATAACCTGAAGCGTCAGATTACTAAATACAAGGAAAAGCTAGTAAGCCACTGAGCCCGAGCATAGGCTAGTAACCTCCGATAGATAATTAGAAAAGCCCCGCCTGATAAGACAGACGGGGCTTTTCTAATTATCTATCGGAGAATTTGCACTCGGGTATTATAACCCAAATTCTGCCTTAATGGCGTCTACGTAGTCGAGCTTTTCCCAGGTGAAGGTCTCGACAGTCTTAGTGCTACCATCTGCCTGCACTACTTCTTTGGTACCGGGCTGGCGGCCCATGTGGCCGTACGCTGCGGACTCAGCGAAAATGGGGTTTTGCAGCCCCAACCGCTGCACGATAGCATACGGACGTAGATCGAACAGTTTCTGTACTTTCTGGGCTACTTCACCATCTGTGAGCTGGTGGCCGAAAGCGCCATTTGCCTTGGTAGTACCGTAGGTGGTTACAAATATTCCTACGGGCTCGGCTACACCAATGGCATAGGCTACTTGTACAAGAGCCTGATCGGCTACACCAGCAGCTACTAGGTTCTTGGCAATATGACGGGCGGCATAGGCTGCCGAACGGTCTACTTTGGAAGAGTCCTTACCGGAGAAAGCGCCGCCACCATGCGCTCCTTTGCCGCCGTAGGTATCCACAATGATTTTACGGCCAGTGAGCCCGGAGTCACCATGCGGACCACCAATGACAAATTTGCCCGTGGGGTTGATGTGGTACTTAATCTCGTCGGTGAAAAGCGCCTGCACGTCTTCGCTCAACTGCGCTTTTACGCGCGGCACCAAGATGTTCTTGATGTCCTGCTCAATCTGCTTCAGCATTACTTGCTCTTCGGCAGCAAACTCATCATGCTGGGTGCTCACTACAATTGTTTCGATGGCAACGGGCGTGTTATCATCATTGTAGCGAATGGTTACTTGGCTTTTCGCATCAGGACGCAGGTAGGTCATTTCCTGACCGGCTTTGCGAATGGCCGACAGTTCGCGCAGCAACCGGTGCGACAAGTCGAGAGCCAAAGGCATATAGTTCTCGGTTTCGCGGGTAGCGTAGCCGAACATCATACCTTGGTCGCCGGCACCTTGCTCCTCCGGCTTAGCTCGCTCTACCCCTTGATTGATATCTGCCGACTGCTCATGCAAGCGGTTCATCACCTCGCAGGTGTCTGCGTTGAAGAGATACTCTGGCTTGTTATAGCCAATGCGACGAATCACCTCCCGGATGATGGGCTCAGCCTCAACATGGGCCGATGACTTGATTTCGCCAGCAACCAAGGCGAAGTCTGTGGTAACCAGAGTCTCGCAGGCCACTTTGGCAGTTGGGTCCTGACGCAGGTATTCGTCGAGGATGGCGTCAGAAATCTGGTCGGCTACTTTATCAGGGTGGCCTTCCGAAACGGATTCGGAGGTGAACAGGTACGGCATCAGCTTGTAAAGGTATAAGTACGCGAGGGGCCGGCAGCCCCTGCCCTGCTAGGGCTATGCTGCCAGGCAAGGGCTGCAAAGCTACGAGTTTTATAAATGGATGAATTACTGCAGTTCCAAACAGTCTAAAAACCCTGGTTCAACTAGGTTCTCCGTTAGCTTCCGCACAGCGTGTAGGTAGGTTGCCTAGTTCAGGAAAACGGGCCGTAGGAACATACCTGCCAAATATGCCAACCTAAGGCGCCCGCAACCGCCAGCCACCGTACCCTCGGATAGGCAGGAAGCCGGTAGAGAGCCGCCGCTACAAAACAAAGCAGCAGGGGCACTAGCGTAAAGGTGAGCCGCTCCCGATAATAGCCGAGCACGGCAAAAAAAGCTACAAACCCCACCAACAGAGCCAGGATGGTAGGCAATGGCTCGTTGCGCAACTCTCCTCGGCGCGCTAGCTGCCAAGCTAGTACCAGCGCAACTCCCACAAATAGGCCAATGGCCGGCCACGTGCTCACGAAGTGCTCAAGGCGTGTTCCTACCTCGCACCAGAAGGCCCACCACGGTAGCCGAGCGGCTTCTAGCAGCCAAACTAGTTGGTTGTAAGCTTCGGCCTCGTGATTGTAGTAGCGGACACCCCGCAACCCCAGAATAGCAATCCAGAGTCCAGTAGGTAAGGCAAAAAGTAACGTGAGCCCTACTGTAAAGAATGCTTTCCTATAAAGCGGCTGCTTTTTGCCTTGCTGCCAAGCCAGATATAGCAAGCAAGGCAGCACCAGCACAAAGCTACCGTACACCAGGGCTAGCCCGCCCCCAAGCAGGGCGAAGCAGCAAAGCTGGAGCCATGTAGTACGGCCCCGCAAAGCCAACAGGATGTACAAACAAAGTAGTGGCACTAAAAACGTGAACATCTGCTGGTGCACCGTCCAGAAGAAGGCCTTGGTAACTTGGTTGGACGCCAGAAACACCAATAATGCACCAAGCACTAACTGGCTGCCCTGCCCCTGCGTCAGACGCCGATAGAGGTTACTGAACAAGAGCATACTAGCTAGTAGCACCACGTAGTTCAGCAGTACATACCCAATGTAGAAACCTAGCAATGGTTGATACTTAGCCGGTAAGTGGGCTACTGTTTGCGGAGGTAGTAGCCCACTGGCCGTGAGACCCTGAACTAGCCAAGTGCAAGGGTAGCCCACAGCAGTACCCAGCAGGATAAACAACGGGCGCGACTGCCGAACTTCTCTGGGCTCTAGCAAGTGAATAGGCTGCCGGGCATCCTCCATGTACACAAAACCGTCGCAGTTGGCCGTGAAGCCGGCAAAGGAGGAAAGGTGCAGATAAGTCCCGCAGTACTCAGTCTCGGTTTGCGGAGACGGTGAGAATAGAAAGGAAGTTGTAGCTAGCAGAATGAGCAGCGTACAGCCTACGGCCTGCCGCAGCACCCTCCGAAGTGGCATTGTCATGATCTACTGCCCACCTGCACTTGTTGGCGTTGTAGTCTGGGGGTTTAGGTTGGTTTCGAATAGCTTGAGAATGCGCTTGTATTCGTCCGTCCAAGAAGAGGGCTCCTCGAAGCCATGGTTTTCCACGGGATATACGGCTAACTCCCAGTTTTCCTTTTTCAACTCAATAAGACGTTGCGAAAGGCGCACGATGTCTTGGAAGTGCACATTGGTATCGACCATGCCGTGGCACATGAGCAGGTGGCCTTTTAAACCATTGGCGTAGTAGATGGGCGACGAACGGGCGTAAGCTATGCTGTCGTTGTAGGGTTCGTTGAGAATATTGTCGGTATAGCCGTGGTTGTAGTGCGCCCAGTCCGTGACAGAGCGCAGGGCGGCACCGGCCTTGAATACATCTGGCTGCGTGAACATGGCCATCAGCGTGATGAAGCCCCCGTAGCTACCGCCGTAAATACCGATGCGCTGGGGGCTGACACCGTATTTATCCGTCAATAGCTTGGCTCCATCAACTTGGTCGGTGAGGTCTTTGCCCCCCATGTAGCGGTAGATGCCCGTGCGCACGTCGCGGCCGTAGCCTGCCGAGCCACGGTAGTCAATATCGAGCACGGTATAGCCTTTGTCTACCAGTAGATTGTGGAACATGTACTCGCGGAAATAAGAGCTCCACCACTTGTGCGCATTCTGGAGGTAGCCCGCACCGTGCACAAACACAACAGCCGGACCTTGCGCCTGCGGAGTAGCCGGGCGGTATAGGCGCGCGTACACATCCGCACCGTCGCGGGCCTTAATAGTAATGACCTCCGGGGCACGCCACGCGTAGCTTTCAAACTCAGGGGTAGTGCTGTGCGTCAGGCGACGCATTTTGGCGCCGGGCTTGTTATCCATCACGTACAGTTCCCAGGGCGTGTTAGACGTGCTATAGCGTACGGCCAGCGTTTTCTCGTCGGGCGAGAGGGTCACTTCACTGGCACCGGGCAGGGTTGTAATCTGCGTCATGGTGCCGCCGGCTACTGGCATCCGGTAGAAGTGCTGCTCACCGGGGTGCGTTTTATTGGCCGTGAGGTACCACGTCTTTTTGTCTCGGCTGAGCTGCACCTTCTGCACCTCATACTTGCCGCTGGTCAGGGCCTTCTTTTGGTTGTTGACTACGTCCACCGTGTACAAGTGAGAGTAGCCCGTTTCTTCGCTCTGAAACCAGATCCGGCGGTTATCGGGCAGCCAGCCTACGCTGCCTTCATCGTAGCCAATACCAGGGCCGTTAATCCAGGCATCGTCGTGCTGGCGGTCGAGGAGGGTTATTTTTTGGGTAGCGGGGTCTAAGCCCACAATCCACCGGTCCTTGTTATCTGCGGAGCGAATGACGAGGAAAGCCCGTTGACCATCTTCCGACCAGAATGGCCCAAAGGGCACCACGCGCCGTAGCTCACTAGCCGGCTTTTCCTTTTTGGCGGCAGTAGCAGCTTTTGCAGAATCGGCCGGGGCGGGGGCCTTGGCTTTTAGCTGGTACTCCTTGCGGTAAGCGGGTTGTTCGTCCAAGCCTTTCAGCTCCCGGTAGCCTAGCACAAAAGTGGTGTCGCGCCCAATGTCGTAGAGACCTAGCTGGTAAGCTGTTTGGGCGGCGCCTACCTTGGTGCGCGTGCTGATGTCTTCGGTGAAGCCCGAGGCCGTAACGAAGTTGGGCACTAAGGCTACTTTCTCGGCGGTGGGCTCTTGCACTAGGGTGTACGTCACGTAGCGCCCATCAGGCGCTAGGCGCAGGTTGCGCACGGTTTGCTGGCCCAACCAAATGGCTTTGGGCCGCAAACGAGCCAGGGCTTTTTGCTGGCGCTGCCGGGCCTTGGCATCTTGGTCTTTCAGCTTAATGATGTCAAACAAAGCCAGCTGCTGGGCCCGCAGAAACTTATCTGCTTTGTCGGCAGCGGCATCGGCCGGCTTGTAGCCCTTCCGAAAATCCGTGCGTTGTACTGTCTCACCAGTAGTTGGGTTCCAGGTGAACAGGTTGCCCCCACGCGAGTAGCTAATGAGCTGATCCTGCAATACGAAAAGGGGCTCTGCCTCCCGCTCGGCCGTATTGGTCACGCGCCGGACGCGTTGGGTCTTCAGGTCGAGCACGTAAATGTCACCGTCCTTTTCGTACACCTTCCGCGTGTAGCGCTGGTCGTACTCGCCAGTGGCAGCGGGTAGCTCACGCTGGTCGCGCCCGCTCACCTTCCGGGCAGTACCACCGCCGGGGCTGAGGCTGTAGAGAGAATCCCGCCGGGCTTTCTCGGGGTTCCAACTGAAGTAAATACGCTTTCCATCTTCGCCCCAATAGATGTTGGACGGAGACGTGCCCAGCCACTGCGCCGGGTCGCGCATGATTTTATCGACGGTAAGCGGGGCCAACTGTTGGGCCTGGGCTACTTCACTCAGCAGCACTGAACCAGCGGCCAGCAGCAAGAGAACAGGTTTCTGCATAGAAGCACGAATAGTGGTATGAGCCGCAACTTACGCCACAGCAACCAATGGACAGTGCCCTAACTACTGCGTTGCACAGCGGGCACCTGGCGTATGCAAGATGCAGGCAATGCTACCTCTCTACGGAGTACGCCTGCGCTGCCCTTCTTCTTAGTTAGCCAATGCCTCTACCCCTGCCTTTCAGGCCTAACCAGTTGACGAAGTATTGGCAAGCTACCCTTTATAGCCCTCCTTTTTCCCAGGCCAGTAGCTCCGCTTGGAGGTTGCGGCGGGCTTGGGTGTCAAGCTTATCATGAAAGATGGGAGTATGATATAAAGTAGCAGCGGCCAGCAGCTTCTCCAGCACCTTGCGGCGGCCGCGACGGTACATGAAATCGGGCACAAGGCGGTATTCCTGGCGCACTTGGCGGGCATATTGCCAGTAGTCGGCCTCCGGAGCGCCTAAAATTTGCAGATCGGCATCTAAGAAGAACAGCAAATCTGAGTCGGTAGCGGGCTGGGGCTGGGTGTGGTCTTTGGTGCGCTCAATAAAGAAGGCCACGCGCTGGCGCCGCTCCTCCGAAAGCGTGGTGTGAGCCAAGAACTCTAACGCCCACGCCGCGCTGCGGGCTTCGTTGTCATCGCGCAGAGTACTGTACACGGCATCATGAAACCAAATGGCCAAGCGCACGACCTCTGCGTCCTTCAGCAGGGCCTTATGCCGGTCGGCGCTGTCTAGCAGGGCGCGCACGTGCTTTAGGGAATGATAGTGCCGGTCGGAGCCATCGTAGGCGGCCGCTAGCTGTTGGTAGGTGGTAGTGCGCCGGGTATCGTCGGGTAGTAAGGAAGTAGTGAGGCGGTGCCAGCGGGTAACCAACGTGGTATTCATACAAACAACGAGACTAGCGAATAAGGAAGCCGCTTGGCATCTAGGTATAGGCTACAAAAGTAAGGTTACCCACTCCTATTTGGTTCTTATCCCGAGCGAACTACCTTCATAAAGAGTCCTAATTCTTAGTAGGAACACCGTAAGGGTTAGCCCGCCTAACCTCTAGGTAGCGCTCTGGAGTAGCCAAGTCCTGAAACCCGAACTGCCGGTACAAGCTGTGAGCGTCTAACGTGGCTAGCAAATGACGACGCAATCCTTGCAGCTCAGGGTGGCCCCACACAGCGCCCATCAACTGCTTACTCAGGCCTTGGCCTTGAAATTCGGGTAGTACAAATACGTCGCACAGCCAGGCAAACGTAGCCCGGTCCGTAACAACGCGGGCAAAGGCAGCCTGGCGCCCGTCGGCGGTATACGCACCGAAATTGAGGGAATTGGCAATAGCCCGTTCTACGGTGGCGAGGGGAATGTTCTGAGCCCAGTACGAATCGTAGGAGAGGTAGCGGTGAATAGTAGCTACATCCAGGCGGGCTGGGTCGGTACTGATGGTAAACATGACAGAAAGCAAAGGGTCGACAACCCAAGCAAGATACGGCTACTTCCTACATGCGCCGCTCATCCGTACGCCCGAATAATTCGTTTACCTTTTGTCTTTTATCTCAACCTCTTATCCGTATGAAACACCTGTTTACAGCAGTACTGGGGGCCATCTTACTGACAGGCCCTTGGGCAGCCTCTGCGCAAACGCTGCCAGTGCTGGGTACTTTTGCAGCCGGCTCTACCACCGTTACGGTTTCAGCCCTGACAACTAACCTGCAAGTGCCTTGGGAGCTTGTATGGGGCCCCGACAACTTTATTTGGATGACGGAGCGGGGAGGCCGCATTAGCCGCGTCAACCCCACAACGGGCGCCGTTACGCCCCTTACTACGCTGGCAGATGTGGTGACTAGCTCCGAAGGGGGCTTGCTTGGCATGGCTTTGCACCCCGACTTTACTACCTCGCCCTACGTGTATGTGGTGTACAATTACAACGATAATGGCTATAAAGAAAAGCTTGTGCGCCTCACATACGCCAATGGCACGCTCAGCCAACCGCTTGTGCTGCTGGGCAATATTCCCGCAACCAGCACGCATAGCGGATCTCGCCTACTCATTCTCCCCGACCGCACCCTGCTCATGACCACGGGCGATGCCCAACAGCAGCCGGAAGCGCAAAACCGCGCTTCGCTCAACGGAAAGATTTTGCGTCTGAACCTGGATGGCACCATTCCGGCCGACAACCCCGTGGCCGGTAGCCCAGTGTATACGCTGGGGCACCGCAACCCGCAAGGCTAGTGCGCAGCCCCAGTGGCCGCCTGTACAGCTCGGAACACGGCCCTAACAACGACGACGAGCTGAACCTGATTGAAGCCAACCGCAACTACGGCTGGCCTACGGTAGAAGGCCTCTGCAACCTGTCGGCGGAGCAAGCGTTTTGCAGCGCCAACAACGTGCGCGAGCCCCTAGCTGTTTGGACGCCCACCTTGGGTGTATCCGGCCTGGCCTACTATACTTCATCAGCTATTCCTGCCTGGCAGGGTAGTCTGCTGATGCTTTCCCTTAAGGCTTCCCGGCTAACGCAACTCACGCTCACTGCCGCCGGGGATGCCGTTGCGGGCCCCGAGCAAACCTTCCTTACCACCTTTGGACGACTACGGGCCATCTGCGTCTCGCCGCAGGGGCGCGTGTACGTGGGCACCAGCAACCAAGATGGCCGCGCTACCCCTGGCCCTACCGACGACCGAATTCTAGTGCTGGAAAACTTGGCCTTTGTACCTACTACAACGGTAGCGCAAAAAACTATGCCGTTGCGCCTGTGGCCCAATCCAGCTCAGCACAGCGTAACGCTCCAACTACCCAAGCACTCAGCAGAGTTGCCACGGCCGAACTCCGCGATGCGCTAGGCCGGTTAGTGTACACCACCCAGATGGCAATAGGTACTACCACCACTACCCTACCCCTCACCAACCTGCCAGCCGGCATCTACTCCACCCAAGTAGCCACCACCGACGGCCATTTTGTGCAGCGCGTAGTAGTAGAACACTAATACCTACCGGCAACGCGAGTTCACATAGAAAAGGGCCGCTCCATTGGGGCGGCCCTTTTCTATGTGAACCCGCTCGCATTGGCTGCTAGCTGCTACCTACCTCCTCACTCACTAAGAGGTGACGCTCGTTCTTGACGGTGTTAGCCAGCGTCCAGGGGATTTCCTGGGCGAAGGGATGCTGCCGGACCGGGCACTCGGGCATGTGGCAGTGCGAGCACGCGGCATAGGTACAGGGGTCGGCGTGCACAAACATTTCTACCTCTACTACTTCAAAATGCTCCCGCACAAACTCCTCAATGCGATGCACCTGGTTGTGGGTTTCTTCTAGGGTGAAGTAGTAGGGCATGGTCACGTGGCAATCCACGTGCAAATCGGCACCGTAGCGCAGCACCCGCAGGTTGTGCACGTCAATCCACGCGGGCTGCCGGTGCGCTTGCAGCTCACCAATGACCTGCTGCACCGTCGATACGTCCGACTCATCCATCAGGCCCGACACGGAGCGGCGAAGCATGCGGTACCCATTCACCACAATAAATACCCCCAGAAACAATGCAGCCCCGGCGTCATACACGGGGTTATTGGTAAACACTACCAGTAGCAGCGCCAGACACGAAACTAAGGTACTAACCGAGTCTAGATAGAGATGCTGCCCGTCGCCCACCAGTGCTACTGAGTTGTGCCGGCGACCAGCCCGCACCAGCACAAAGCCTACCACCAAGTTGACTACGGCCGTAAAGGCAAGTAAGCCCATACCCCAGTCGGGGCGCTCTACCGTGTGCGGGTGCATGAGGCAGTAACTGCCGAACGGAAAATAAATACCCCGGCCGACAAAATTAAAGCGCCTTCGAAGCCAATAGACAGATACTCAATCTTGCCGTGGCCGTATGGATGATTTTCGTCCTTGGGAAGCTAGCCAGGTAAATGCTGTAGAGGGCGAACCCGCTGGTCACAACGTTAATAATGGACTCTAGAGCATCCGTAAGCACGGCTTGGGAGCGTGTAAGCAGGTAGGCGTAAAACTTAATGCCAACCAGTATCACGCTAACCACTAGGGAAAGCAGGCCGTAGCGAGTTTTGAGGGGAGGTGAAAACATAGGGCCTAAACCGTGATGCGGGGGGCAAAATTCCAGTAAAAAACTGGCTTTCAACTATGGGGCCGAAACCTTTTACAACAAACACAGTAGTTAAACTGCGTTAAAAATAAATTTAGACTAGCCTAAAATCTGCGTACCTTGTGCATACTACTCCTACTGAATCAATGCCTTCTGCTCTGAAATCACCTCCTTCTACTCCCGTATCGGAGGCCAACGCGCCTCCTGCGGGCTGGCGTCGTGCTCGTACGGCGCCTTCGTTACAAGAAGTATTTGCATCCGTACGCGTGCCAGCACAGTCGGCTTCCTTTTGGCGCAAGCTGATGGCCTTCTGGGGCCCAGGGCTGATGGTGGCCGTGGGCTACATGGACCCTGGCAACTGGGCCACAGACCTTGAAGGCGGCTCGCGCTTTGGATATACGCTACTTTCTGTCATTCTGATTTCCAACTTGTTCGCCATGCTACTCCAGCACCTGGCAGCCAAGCTGGGCATCGTGACGGGGCGCGACCTAGCCCAAGCCTGCCGCGACCATTACTCCAAGCCCGTTGGACGGGTGCTGTGGTTGCTGTGCGAGGTAGCCATTGCAGCCTGCGACCTAGCTGAAGTCATCGGTTCAGCCATTGCCCTAAATCTACTGTTTGGGCTACCGCTTACCTGGGGCGTAACCCTTACTATCCTAGATGTACTGGTGGTACTGTTATTCCAAAGCAAGGGCTTCCGGGTGCTGGAAAGTATTGTGGCGGGCCTTATTGTGGTCATCTTCGGGTGCTTTCTATACGAAATCATCGTGTCGAAGCCCGACTGGTTTGGTATTCTAGGTGGGCTAGTACCGCAGCCTGAAATCGTTACCACGCCCCGCATGCTGTACATTGCCATTGGCATTTTGGGAGCCACGGTAATGCCGCACAACCTGTACCTGCACTCCAGCATTGTGCAAACGCGCGCCATCGAGCAGACTGAGTCGGGTAAGCGTATGGCTATCAAGTTTGCTACCATCGACAGCACGGTAGCGCTGTTTCTGGCCTTCTTTGTGAATGCGGCTATTCTGGTAACATCAGCGGCGGCGTTTCACCAGAACGGGCACCACGACATAGCCGACATCAGCGACGCGCATAAGCTGTTGGCTCCCGTGCTGGGCGCCGGAGCTGCTTCTGCCGTGTTTGCCATTGCCCTGCTGGCTTCCGGTCAGAACTCTACCCTCACGGGCACTCTTGCCGGCCAGATTGTAATGGAAGGCTTCTTAGATCTTCACCTCAAGCCCTGCTACGCCGACTCATTACCCGGGGTATTGCCGTAGTTCCAGCCTTTATAGTGGCGCTGAAATACGGAGAGCAGGGCACGGGCGAGTTGCTAGTGCTCAGCCAAGTAATCCTGTCTTTGCAGCTTAGCTTTGCCGTGGTGCCTTTGGTAGTATTCACTGGTAGTAAGGCAAAAATGGGAGTGTTCGTGAACAAGCCATGGCTGCAAGCGGCGGCCTGGGTAGTGTCCGGCATCATCATCGTGCTGAACCTGTATCTGCTGTACCAAACGTTTTTTGGCTAAGTAAAAAGCGCCGTACCCAGCTGGGCGGCGCTTTTTTTTGGCTATGCTTTTAGATGAGGCTAAATATTTTTTTACCCTCGTTTAAATCCTCTCTGCTTCTGTTCTCCGTCTTCCACCCCCAATCCAATTATCTATGAGGCTCACGTACTGTATTGCGGTGATATGTATGCTGGTTCTGAGAAGTCTAGTTGCCTCGGCACAAGTAGCGGCAACGGGTAGTATTCGGGGGCAAGTGCTGGCCGATGGCAAGCCGTTAGAGTTAGCGACGGTGGCTCTACCGGGCACCGCCCTCGGAACGGCCACGACGGCACAAGGCTATTTCGAGTTGCGGGAAGTGCCCGCCGGTACACACGAGCTAGTGTTTTCCAGCATGGGGTACCAAGCTCAGCGGCAACGCGTGGCCGTACGAGCCGGGCAGGCCACGGAAATCAACGCCCGCCTAGCGGCTACCCCTGCCGCTCTGAGCGAAGTAGTGGTTACGGGCGTGTCGCGGGCGACAGAAATCCGGCGCAGCCCCGTGCCCATTGCCGTCCTCACGCGCCGCGAAGTGAACCTCAACAGCACTGGCAACGTGATTGACGCGGCGGTGAAAGGTGTACCGGGCCTTAGTGCCGTTACCACGGGCCCCAATATTTCCAAGCCTTTCATTCGGGGGCTGGGCTACAACCGCGTACTTACTCTCTACAACGGCCTGCGCCAAGAAGGGCAGCAGTGGGGCGATGAGCACGGCATTGAAATCGACCAATACGACATCGACCGGATTGAGGTGGTGAAGGGACCGGCCAGCCTGATGTACGGTTCTGATGCGGTGGCGGGAGTTATAAACATGTTGCCGCGCCTGTCCTCGGAGGCCGACGGCCACGTGCACGGCGATGCGCTGATGGAGTATCAAACCAATAACCACTTACTAGGCACCTCCGTGGGCCTGCGCTATGCGCACAATGGCTGGCAGTACGGGGCCCGCGGCTCCTACCGCTTGGCGCAAGCCTACCGCAATGCCTTGGAAGGCCGGGTGTACGGCACCGCCTTCCGGGAACTACATGCCACGGCCACAATTGGGGTAGAAAAGCGGTGGGGGTCTACCCAGCTTACTGCCACCCTCTACGACAACATCCAGGAAATACCCGACGGCAGCCGCGACTCCTTAAGCCGGCGCTTTACCCGGCAGGTAGCCGAAGGCGACCAGGATGACCTAAAGAACCGGCCGCTGGTTTCGGCCCCCGACTTGGCTACGTACCGCATCAATCCGTTGCATCAGCACATCCAACACTACCGCCTCCTAAGCCGCACGCGCTGGCACTTAGGGACCGGGGAGTTGCACACGCTGCTTGGCATTCAGCACAATCTACGCCGGGAGTACAACCACCCGCTGGCACCGCAGCAAGCAGGCCTGGCAGTAGCCCTGAACACCTATACCTACGACGTGCGCTACGCCGCGCCCACGTGGCTGGGCCTGGAAACTACCGTGGCTTGAATGGAATGTATCAAACCAATACAAACCGCGACGCCACCGATTTCCCTATCCCCAACTACTCCTTGTTTGACGTGGGTGGTTATGTGTTCCTGAAAAAGACGTTTGGCAAGTTGGACCTCTCGGGAGGAGTGCGGTACGACACCCGGGTGCTACGCTGGCCCGATTTCTACGTGCGCCTCGACTCCACCACGGGCTGGGCCCAACAGGTGGCGACTAGCACAGGAGCTGCCCCGCAGTTCGCCGCCTTCCGCACCACGTACCGCGGCATCTCCGCCAGCGTGGGCGCTACCTACAACCTTTCTGAGCGTCTGCTGCTGCGCGCCAACGTAGCCCGCGGCTACCGGGCCCCCAACATCACGGAAGTGGGCTCCAATGGCCTGGACCCCGGCGCCCACATTGTGTACCTCGGCAACCGCACGTTTGGGCCTGAGTTCGGCTTGCAGGAAGACCTAGGCCTTAGCGCTTACCTTCCCGATGCGGAAGTAAGCGTCAGTGGTTTCCTCAACAACATCGACAATTACATCTACCAAGCCCGCCTCACCGGGCCCGACGGGCAGCCCGTGGTAGTGGTGCCCGGCAATGCTACCTACCAATACCAGCAGGGGCGCGCCCAGCTCTACGGGGCCGAAGTCACCGTAAATCTGCACCCGCGCGCTTGGCCCGCGTTGGCGTTCAACAATAGCTTGGCCTACGTAACGGGGGTAAATAAGGAAGCAGCCCTGCTGGAAGCAAACGGCGCAGCCGCCAAGTACTTGCCTCTGATTCCGCCCTTACATACCCGCTCCGAAGTGCGCCTGACCAGCCAACGCAGGTGGCGCCGCTTCACCCAGCCTTATGTGCGGGCCGTGCTCGACTATCATGCTCCGCAAAACCGGTTTTACGCCGTAGATAATACCGAAACTCGCACCGCAGGATACGCGTTGCTGGGCTTAGGTACGGGGGTAGGACTAGTGAAAGGCCCCAGCCAGCGCGAGTGGCTACAACTTTTTTTGCACCTCGATAACGCCTTCAACACCACCTACCAATCTCACCTTAACCGACTGAAATACTTTGAGTACTACGCCAGCTCTCCTACTGGGCGGCGAGGCATTTACAACCAAGGGCGCAACTTCAACGCAAAAATCAACCTACTGTTCTAGGCCGGCTTACGCGCGTTTCCGTAGGGGGCGAAATACGCTCTTTTACTCTCCTTTTCCCCTCATGCTATGCTCCCTTCTTACGCACGTTTGCTATTGCTGTGCTTGCTGCTGCCATTGCAGCTAGCGGCCCAAGATGCCCCCAAGCCTAGTCCCTACGACTCGGCCCACTTTGACTTGTTTCATCCAGTACCGCGCAACCGGCTCCGCCCACTCCGCCCCGACCGCCCCGGCGTAACGGAAAGCCCGTTTACAGTAGATGCGGGCCACTTTCAGATGGAATCGGATGCCCTGCGCCTTATTAATAGCCGCGAAGAAGGTACCCACAATCGAGAGTGGAAAGCTGCCTACACTACCTTCAAGCTGGGTTTGACGCGCCGCACCGATTTACAGCTGGAAGTACCCCTATACAAAGTAACCAAGGAACGCCAAGCGGGCGAGACCGACTGGCAGCGTAGCCGGGGTTTCGGGGACGTGAATGTGCGGTTGAAGCACAACTTCCTCGGCGACGACCAAGATGGCCCGATTGCTATGGCCGTAGTAGCTTACACGCGCTTGCCCACGGGCGGCAAAGCCGGCAGCGGGGCCGTGGAAGGCGGCCTGATTGTGCCCGTGAATTTGGAACTGCCCCACAAGTGGAACCTAGATTTGCAGGTAGAATCGGATATGAACTACGACCGAGAGCAGGGCAAGCACTACCTGCAAGTGATGCCTTCCATTGCCATCGACCACGAGTTTACCGATGTATTCAGCTTCCTAGTAGAAGGCGTAACGCGCTGGGATGCCGAGCATACGGGTTGGCGCTCCTCCATCAACGTGGCTCCCATCTTCACCGTCACGGAGAACCTGCAGTTTGACTTTGGTACCCACCTAGCTCTCAGCAAGGAAATGGACCAGGAATTCTTCATTGGTTTTTCCTTCCGCCGGTAAGGCTCAGACCACATACCGCCAGAAACCGCACGGCCCGCTGTTCCAGAGTGAACAGCGGGCCGTGCGCGTAAGGTAGCTACTGCCGTCAGCTTAGCCTTCGTCGGTCATAAGGCTGCGCGACTGTTTTTTCCAGTCGGTGATAAACCAAGTGACTACCGAAACCAGCCCGAGCACCCAGAACAAGTTTCGCTCGGAGCTGGCAGCCGGAAACCGAAACAGCAGGGGCGCGGCCAATAGGGCAATACCAGTAAGCAAGTCGAGCCAGCCGTGCACGGGAAACGGAATCACCCGGAACAAGCCTAGCTTAAAATCGGTAAGCAGGGTAATGACCAAATAGCCGCCGGCCAATACGTAGCAGGCTACATCTATAGCAGGCTGCAAATCGAACATGATAGGCGCCATTGCCAAGATGGTAATAAACAGAACATCAACAACGCCATGTGCGGCGGGGGAAAGGAATTTCATAGCTAGACAGTGTTAAGGTGGATATCCTTTGATACGGCTCAGCCGCAGCAAGGATACTGTCGACCTTCTCGTAATCAGCAACTTCCACCTCATAAAAAACGCCTGGCAGCACGAAGCTACCAAGCGTTTCGTTGGCCTATCTGCCAGCACTTAGTGCTGGTGGTTTGGCATCATTGAGTTGCGAGGGTTGGTGTGGGTATGCGTATCAGCTCGCCAGTCGGTCAGCAGCCACGAACCCAGAAACAGCATACCCATTCCCATGAAGAAGTTACGTGCTTCGTGGTTGTCATCGTGGAAGCCGAACAAGAACGGCACTGCCAGCAGGGCTAAGCCGCTCACAAGCTCAAGGCCACCGTGCATGGGGAAGGGAATCATGCGGAAGATACCAAGAGGAAAATCCGTCATCAGGGTGATAAGCAGGTAGCCGGCAGCCAGCACGTAGCAGGCCGTAGCGTACGGACCATCAAAGTTGAACAGCGTAGGAGCTAAGGCAAACAAGGCAATGGTGCCATAGTCGAGCATGCCGTGCACGCGGGGTGATATTACTTTCATGGGTAAAAGACATTATGTGGAGAATGATGCCTTTTCTTACGCGCATGCATGACAAAGGATATTGCTGAGTTTCAATTTTTTACTCAGTTAATTATTTATAGTTGAGCTGTTTACCTCAGCAGTATCTATCTTTTAACCTACTTTTAGAAGTAGCATACCTGTAGCTAACAAGGCTGTATTGCCGGCGCGAATTACCTACGCCACATGGCAGCACAGGCACCTACTCAGGTAGCGTAAATGCCCCTCCGTGCTGTAAGCTGGCGCCAGCAGTGGGCACTTTTGGCACTTGGACCCTCTCAGCACCATACTACTACGTGGTCGGCAGCAGCATGGTCAACACTTCACTAGCTACTGCCGGGCCGCAGCCTTGCGAAAGGCGCACTGCTTCGCTAGAATCTGGTGCCGACTACCACGGTTTTGCGGTATTCGCGTTTCTCTCCGCTGCTGGCTCGAAACAACTCCACGAGTAGTATGTAGTAGCCAATAGCTGCTTTTTGGCCCTGATCGGTAAGGCCATTCCACTGCCAGAAGCCCGTGGTAGGAAGGGTTTCGTTGCGCACCAGACGACGCGTAAGGCGTCCTTGGGCGTCATAAATTGTAACGGAGCCCGCGTAACCGGGCTGATCGAGGGTGTACGTAAGGGTAGTGAAGTCCTGTTGGCCGTCGTCATCGGGCGTGAAAAGCTCCGGCTCAACTACCAGCGTGCCAGCACCCGTGGGGTCGTTTTGCTGCTGAGAATTGGGCCGGCCAGGCGTGGCATACCCCACGCTGCCGGCCGCCGAGTGGAAGTTCGCAGCCACGCTAGCACCCGCGGCACGAATCCGCTCCAACGATACACCATTCACGTCGTCTAGCAGCGTCAAGTGTTGGGAGGTATTGTAGGCGTAGCGGTCTAGCACCATGCCCTGGGCATCCTGCACTACCACAGCACCGGCATCATCCGGGAAAGTAGGTAGGGCTGGCAGAGTAAGGAGGGCATCTGGGTTGGTACTAGTAGGGTATTGACTTTGCACTACATCGGGGCGGGTAGTGAGCACCACTAACTGCCCCGGTCCTAGCATCACTGCGCTGGCGCTGATGGGCTCAGTGTCCAGGGTCTTATCGGGCTTTTCATTGCCCAGTTCCCAGCCATGCAGGTCCACGTACTTGGTGGAGCGATTCAGCAGCTCCACGAAATCTACGCCACCCGTGCGGGGGTTGAACAGGATTTCGTTGATGACTACGTCGCCCGCGACGGCCGGTACGGGCACCGCAAAGGTAGCCGAGGTAGCAGGGCCGGCAGCATTTCCCACGCAATCGGTAATGCGTTGCACCGTCACCGTCAGCGGCTGGTTTGGGGTAAGTGGCGCACCTAGTGTGAGGTCCACGGCGCGAAAGTCGGGTGACACGGGCGCCGCGCGGGTGACGGCTATGGTGGGCGTAATAGCGTACAGAGTAGTTGTAGCAGCGGTGGCGCTATCTAGCTTTTCGGCAAAGAATAAGCGGACAGTAGTTGTGGAAACAGCTAGGGCACGGAGCAACGTGGGGGCCGTGCGGTCGGGGTTGGTAGCGCGTACAGAGTTGGCACGGCCGGGTGTACCCCCACTAGCATCTGTACTAGCTCGCCAGTTGGAGCCGGCAGCGCAAGGAGTGGCCGTATCTATCATTTCCAAAGTCCAGCCGCCGTCTTTTTTGCGCGCATCTTGGTACCACGCGTCAGCATAGCTTACCTCGAACAAGGTGCGACCATCTTTGGCGCGAAGCATTAACCGGTCGCCGGCATTACTGAGACTAGGAAAGTTACTTAGCCCGAACACTTTACCGTAGTTAGCAAACTGCGCACCGCGGGTACTTGCGCATACCACGGCATACTCACCGGGTAGCAGTACGGCGCCAGCTGGAAATACCGCAGCCGTGCTGCTACCCGGCTTCAGCAGCCGCACGCCCGCCAGGTCTAGCACGGCAGTAGCGGAGGGATTATGCACTTCCACAAACTCCGAAGCAGGCAGGCCCACTACCGGGCTTTCATCGGCTAGTAGCTCCGTAATGAGTAGTTGATTAATCCCAGGCGCCACAGGAAACCCATTGTTCTGGAAGCTTACCGATAGGGAGCCAGCCGCCGTGTTGCCAAATACGTCGGTTGCGTTGCGCGCTTCCACCGTATTGGCCCCCAATGGCAAGTCAGCGGCTAAGGTTAGGTGCACTACTGATGCGTCGGCCGCATCACGCGTGGCGGCCGTTATACGGGGTGCTCCCGCTCCGGCCAGCTGGTAGTTGGTGGCAGCTTGGGTAGCTGTTACTGGTTCGTTGAACGCCACATCAAGCTGCCGGGCAGCCGTAGCAACAGCCCGCGTGAGCACGGGAGCAGTAGCATCTGTTACGCGAAAGTCATCGAAGTAAAACGCCCGACTATTGGCCGATGAGTACGTAGCATAGACGCCGACATAGGCGCTCCGCTGGTGGGTAGCGTCGGTGGTAGTGCCCTCGCTCACGTAGGTAGTGCCACCCGCTAAGTCGCGCTCCAGCGCCCACTGGTTTTGCACGTTGCGCCGCACCCGCACGCGTACCAAGTTGTTGGTGGTTGAGCTAAGTGTGGCATCCTGCCCGTTGATGACGTATATGGGGCTACCTGAGGCATCTTTCCGGAACAGGGCTACTTCATCGGTGGTGCCACCTAAGCGCACAAAGTAGCCTTTAGTGCCCGTAGCTTTCAAGTCGGCTTGGTCGGCCATAAGCCACACGTCGGCGTAGTTGCCGCCGCTAGTCGCCAGCTTGAGGTTAACCCAAAACTCCCACGTTGTGCCGGTGCTTGCTGTGCAGGGAGTGAGAAGTTGCAACTCGGTGCCGGTAGTGGCTGGGCCACTGGTTTGGAGCTGCTGAGCCGCGTTTACTTGAAAGGATGAGGCGTCGCCCGTCCAGGTTGGGTTCTGGGTGAAGTTGCCGTCCGTAAAGGACTCCACAAGCTGCGCAGTAGCCGGACTAGCACCGGCGCATAATAGTAGCAGTAGTAATAGTTTCACGCGAAATAAAGCCTGATGAATTGCCGAAGTGCAGCTCCTATTTTACCCAAGGAACAGTTCGGAGCTACAGGGTGAAATATACCACAATTCATGATGTACCTTTACCTCCGACAAACACCTAAACCTCATGAAAGTAGCCGTAGTAGGCGCCACCGGCTTGGTCGGGGGCGAAATGCTGAAAGTACTGGCCGAGCGCAACTTCCCGGTCACTGAACTCCTGCCCGTGGCCTCCGAGAAATCGGTAGGTCAGGAAATTGAATTTCAGGGCAAAAAATATAAGGTAGTGAGCATGGACGACGCCATTGCGGCTCGTCCCGCCGTAGCTATTTTCTCGCTGGCGGCTCTATCTCCAAGGAGCAAGCTCCGCGCTTCGCCGAAGTAGGTACCGTCGTTATCGACAACTCCTCCGCGTGGCGCATGGACCCCACCAAGAAGCTGGTGGTACCCGAAATCAACGCCAAAGAGCTAACGGCCGACGATAAAATCATTGCCAACCCCAACTGCTCCACCATTCAGATGGTGGTAGCCCTCAACAAGCTGCACGAAACCTACAAGGCCCAGCGCATTGTGGTGAGCACCTACCAGAGCGTAACGGGCACGGGCAAGAAAGCCGTAGATCAGCTTATGCAGGAGCGCTCCGGCGCCGAGGTAACATCCCAGGCTTACCCTCATCGCATCGACTTGAACGTGTTGCCTCACATCGACGTGTTCGAGGACAATGGCTACACCAAGGAGGAAATGAAGATGGTGAAGGAGACCAAGAAAATATTTGGCGATGACAACATCCGCGTAACGGCTACTACCGTGCGCATTCCCGTAATGGGTGGTCACTCGGAAGCCGTGAACGTGGAGTTTGCCGAAGAGTTTGATCTGGAACAAGTTCGCGAACTGCTTCGCCAGACCGAAGGCGTAGAGTTGGTAGACGACGTGAAAAACAACGTGTACCCGATGCCCAAAGACGCCCACGGCAAAGATGCCGTGTTGGTAGGCCGCCTACGCCGCGACGAAACCCAGCCCCGCACCCTAAATATGTGGGTAGTGCCGACAACCTGCGCAAGGGTGCAGCCACCAATGCCGTGCAGATTGCGGAGAAAATGCTGGAAATGGGTTTGCTACAAGAATAAGTCTGATTGTTCTACTGCAGCCTACCTACAGGGGCCGGAGACTACTATCTTCGGCCCCTGTATTTTGCTATAGCACTTATACATAGCTAGGTACCCTCTTCTTTTTCTACTATAATAAGAGTAATTGTATACCTGGCCTTCGCGGCCACGCTTGCCCTCGGCAGTTGCGCTTCTATTCGTTAGCAAAAGCCGTTACCCCATTGCCATTGGCAGCGCACCGGTTGGTGCCAACATCACTATCACCGGCGGCCACAGCAAAGAGGTGTTTAGTAGTGTAGCCCTAGTGTCCGTTACGCTAAAATCGGGCGCTGGCTACTTTGCCAAAGCCAGCTACCAGATCAAACTCTCGAAGCCTGGCTTAGATGACAAAACGATGAAGCTGGAGGCCGATCTTAGCGGCTGGTACTTTGGCAACCTCCTGTTCGGAAGCTTGATTGGTTTGCTGATCGTAGACCCCACTACCGGAGCCATGCATCGGATTTCCGACGAAGAAATGTAGAGCGTACTAGTACCTAGCGCCCAGAGCTTCAACCCCGTTGATAAAACTAATCTGCGCGCTATGTCCCTAGATGAAGTTCCGACTAGCCTGCGCTACAAAATGGTTCTGGTGTAGCAGTAACTACTACTTAGGCTTCATAAAAAGCCCTCTTGGCTCTGCCAAGAGGGCTTTTTATTTTCTTCTCATAGATCCAACGGCTGTTGCTGCTATTGGCACAGCAAATCCTTACTTCCCAAATACCAGCTCTGCAAAGCCCTCAATGGCTTTGCGCGTGTCGGTGGGGCGCTCCAGAAACCCGACGTGCCCCACGTTGGCTAGCCAGAGTACGGTACAGTGGTCGGGGAGCAGGCTTTCCTCGTGCGTCTTTTCCAAGGGCACCGCCTTGTCGTCTTTGCCAGCAATAAACAGGACTGGGTAGGTAGCCTTTTCCAACACCAAGCGCCGGTCGGGGCGGCGAGCTATGGCGTCTATTCCTCCTAACGCCGTTTCCAAGGGTACAGCGGCCCCAATGCGTTGCAACATTTCCAGATGGTTAGTCATCGACTCGCGGTGGGCGGCTGCAAACTGCGGCTTCAGAAACTCCTGCGTGAAAGCCGCTACCCCGTGCTGCTGCAAAAACTCTCGGTTACGCTGGCGCCGTTCTGCATCCTCCTCCGCATCGGGTAGAGAAGAGGAATGAAACAAACAGAGTCCTGCTACCTGAGCCGGAAACTTCTCGGCAAAGGCCAGGGCCACGTAGCCCCCCATGCTATGGCCCACTAGCAGCACCTCATGTGCGCCCTCCTTCTTAAGTGTTGCTTGCAGGTAATCGGCGGCGGCTTCCAGGGAGTAGTCGGCGGCCGGTTGGGGGTCGGGGCCGTAGCCGGGCAGGTTAGGACGCAGTACGCGGTAGTGCGAGGGGAAATCTGCTAGAAACTCGTCCCAAATTTCGTTGCTTTCTAGAAAGCCGTGCAGGAAAACGATGGTGGCCGGGGCTTTGCTCATGGTAGTGCTTAAAAAGAAGGGCCACCCAGCATCCTAGGTGGCCTCTGCTCCCTGTACGAGCAAGCAATGGCAGTCGTTAAGGCCGAGCTACCGACCTGTCATTCCGTATATCGCCTCAGCAAAAGCCAGCAGGGCGTGGCGCGTGCGCTCAGGCTCTTCGAAATACCCTAAGTGACCCACATTGCTTAGTAGCAACGCATAGCTCTCAGCAGGTAAAGCAAGCTGAGGCAGCAAGCTTTCTACGGCCACGGCCACGTCATCTTTGCCACCGATAAAAAGCACCGGAAAACGAGCCTCGCGTAGCACATGCGTGCGGTCGGGCCGGTTTTTCATGGCTTCCAGCCCGCCCAACACGGTAGTTTCTGGTGTGTCCCGGCCAATAGCCTCTAAGAACGCCTGCTGCGCTGCCAGCCGCTCCCGGTTGGCAGGCGCAAACAGGGGCCGGATAAAGGAGTCCATAAACTTCCCTACCCCATGACGGAGCACAAAGTCCTTGTTCTTGTCCCGGTTAGCCTTTTTCTCGTCGGTATCGGGTAAGGCAGTGGAGTGAAACAGCACCAAGCCGGCCACTGTATCGGGAATTTGCTCGGCTACCGCCAAAGCCACGTAGCCGCCCATGCTGTGGCCCACTAGTAACGCCTGCTCCACGTTTTGCTGGCGCAGCTGCTCCGCCACGTAGCGGGCCTGCGCTTCCATAGAGTAGTCGGAACCGTCAGAAATGTTGTCGCCGTGACCCAAAAGGTCGAGCGTAAAAAGTTGGTAGCCGGCCGGAAACGCACGGATAAACTCCGTCCAGATGGCGCGCGATTCGGCGAAGCCGTGCAGGAAAACGATGGTAGGCTGGTGAGATGACATACTAGGCGTATACGTTGTTGATGATCAGAGCAACAAAAAAACGTCGTGCCGGACTTATCGGGGCATCTTCACGACCGACGTTGCTGTAGTGCGTTACTATAACAACGAGGCGTAAAGATGCTGCGGTAAGCCCAGCACGACGTTCTTGCGTGGCCGTTTGATCAACGACTCAGCTTAGCAGCTTAGGCAGCTACTTCTTCTTTCTGCTTGATCAGCTGCACGCTGGCCGACAGCTTCACGTCGTCGCCGAGCACGATAGAGCCAGCTTCGGTTACGGCATGAAAGGTCAGGCCAAACTCTTTGCGGTTGATTTTGCCGCTGATTTCAAAGCCGGCCTTTTCGTTGCCGTAAAAATCGTTGGCTACGCCGCCGAATTCTACATCCAGCGTTACGGGCTTGGTTACGTCCTTCACGGTCAGGTTGCCCGTCAGCTTGTAGTCGCCGCCCTTTTGGGTTAGCGAAGTCGAAGTGAAAGTAATCTGAGGGTAGGTAGCAGCGTCGAAGAAGTCGTTGTTGCGCAGGTGCTCGTCGCGCTGCTCCTGGTTGGTATCGATGCTGTTCACGTCCAGAGCAAAGCTCACTTGGGCGTTTTCGAAGCTGTCATTCTCCGTTACAGCTTGGCCTTCAAACTTCTTGAACGAGCCCGTAACGGTAGAAATAACGAGGTGCTTGATTTTGAACTGTACTTCGGAGTGGGTGGGGTCAATTACCCAAGTGGTAGTAGCCATAGTAGTAGGCGTTGCTGTTGATGACACTGGAAGACTCTGGAGCATCTGCGCCACTGAATCTGGGACAAATGTAGAGACATTTATTTGATTGATGTACCTACATGAATAAATATTTTTTTGTTCCCTTACTTCAGTAAGAACCCCCTAGTGCCGGAGGGGAAGCGTAGCCATTCACCTCATTTTCAGCGCAACGCAGGCTCCTTTCTATAGTCTGTGTTGCCCGACTGGATATAAGCAAAAAGCCCCACCAGACGAATCTGGCGGGGCTTTTTGCACAGGCAATTAGCTTACAGCAACACAGTTTCTACCGGGGCCTGAGCAACTACTTTACCGGCCAACTCACGCAGGGCACTGGCAATACCAGCGGCATCAAAACCACACTCTTTATAGAGCTCATCCTGAGTGCCGTGCTCCACAATGCGGTCGGGGATGCCGAGGCGCTTCACGGGTAGGCTGTAGCATGATCGGCCAAGAACTCCAACACGGCGGCACCAAAACCACCGGGCAGGCATCCATCTTCTACCGTCACAATACCTTTATACTGACGAGCAATGTTGTGCAGCATTTCCTCATCCAGCGGCTTACAGAAACGCATATCGTAATGACCTGGGTTGAGGCCTTCGGCGGCGAGCTGTTGAGTAGCTTTCACGGCGTAGTTGCCGATGTGACCGATGCTAAGTACTGCTACTCCTTCGCCCTCGCGCACCACACGGCCCGTGCCAATGGTAAGCTTTTTCAGCGGCTTGCGCCACTCCGGCATGACGCCTTCGCCGCGGGGGTAACGGATGCTGAACGGGCCGGCGTTTTCGGGCAGGGTGGCCGTGTACATCAGGTTGCGCAGCTCTTCCTCATTCATGGGGGCCGATACCACCATGTTGGGGATGCAGCGCATATAGGCTAGGTCGTAGCAGCCGTGGTGGGTAGGACCATCGGCACCGGCAAAACCAGCGCGGTCGAGGCAGAAAACGACGTGCAAGTTCTGCAAAGCCACATCGTGCAGCACCTGGTCGTAGGCACGCTGCATAAACGAGGAGTAAATGTTGCAGAATGGCACCAAACCCTGCGTGGCAAGGCCAGCGGAGAACGTAACGGCGTGCTGCTCGGCAATGCCCACATCGAAGGCCCGGTCGGGCATGGCCTTCATCATGATGTTCAACGATGAACCCGACGGCATAGCCGGCGTCACACCCATGATCTTATCATTCTGCTCGGCCAGCTCTACCATTGTCTCACCAAATACATCTTGGTACTTGGGTGCTTGGGGGGTAGAGAAGGTCTTTTTGTGAATTTCACCGGTTACCTTATCGAAAAGGCCGGGCGCGTGCCATAAGGTTTGGTCTTTTTCGGCCAGCGCGTAGCCCTTTCCTTTCACCGTTACGCAGTGCAGGATTTTGGGCCCCGGAATGCTCTTGAGGTCGTTGAGGATGGTAGCGAGGTGCTGCACATCGTGGCCATCCACGGGGCCGAAATAGCGGAAGTTCAGCGCCTCAAACAGGTTGCTCTGCTTAAGCAGGGTAGCCTTCATGGCCGACTCCACCTTGCGGGCAATCTGCTGGGGATTGGGGCCGAACTTTGAGAGCTTGCCGAGTACATTCCACAGCTCATCACGCACCTTATTATACGTGCGGGACGTTGTGATATCGGTGAGATATTCTTTGAGCGCGCCCACATTGGGGTCAATGCTCATGCAGTTATCGTTGAGGATAACCAGTAGGTTGGATTTCTCTACGCCCGCGTGGTTGAGCGCCTCAAACGCCATACCGGCCGTCATGGCACCGTCGCCAATTACGGCAATATGCTGACGGTCAAATTCTTTCTTGTAGTCGGAGGCTACGGCCATGCCTAGTGCGGCACCAATGCTGGTGGAGCTGTGGCCCACGCCGAAAGCATCGTACTCACTTTCGCTGCGCTTCGGAAAACCCGACATACCGTGGTAACGGCGGTTGGTAGGAAACCGGTCGCGGCGGCCAGTGAGAATTTTATGACCGTAGGCCTGGTGTCCTACGTCCCACACTAACTGGTCGTAGGGCGTGTTGAAAACGTAATGCAGAGCTACCGTTAGCTCCACTACTCCTAGCGAGGCCCCAAAGTGTCCGCCGTAAATCGACACGGAATCAATGATGAACTGCCGCAGCTCCTGGCTTACCTGAACCAACTGGTCTGGACTGAGCTTCTTGAGGTCGTCGGGCGAATTAATCTCCGCCAGCAGGGCACCAGGTTCGACAATCATGTGCAAGGAGTAGAAAAGAGAGATAAGTAGCGAAGCAACAACAAAATAAGCCAGAAGGTTAAGCTGCTTCTAGTTATCTGGTGTCGTCAACAGGCAAAGGTACGGGTTTTCCGGTCCGACGGATGAACCGTTGAGTTACGAAATTCCGCCTACGTGACTACTAGGTAAAGGCAAGTTAAGCTACGTACCGGCTGCTGGCGGGAAAGTAGTGCTCTTTTGCTCAGCGAGTAACACCCGCGCGGCAGAACTAGTAAGGACAAATACGGGGTGGTCCTGTTGGACCAATATGCCTGCTGTTTTCGGCGCGGTGCGAGGAAGCAGGCCCACTTGTAGCAGCAATTAACGGCGGTTTAACATCCTCCCCTGCCTAATCCGTACCTTTACCACGCACCCATTTCGCCCCCATGCCCCAACTCACGGAAACCCAAGCCGAAGATCAGCAACTGCTCGATAAACTGCGCCCCTCGCGGATTATTCTGCCGGTGCTGATGGGATTGGGTGTAGTAGGGTTCATGTTCTGGCGTAGCTACAAGCCCGGCGACCTGGCTCCCCTAGCCAACGCTAAGCCAGTTTGGCTATTGCTTATGCTGGCCGTCCTCGTGGCCCGCGACGCGGGATATGTGTACCGAATTCGCTACCTCACCCAAAAGGTTTTGAGTTGGCGAGCCGCCCTAGATGTTATCATGCTCTGGGAATTTTCGTCGTGCGTGCTGCCCTCGGCCGTGGGGGGTACGGCCGTGGCGCCGGTGTTGCTTCACAAGGAAGGCATTCCGCTCGGCAAGTCGGTAGCTATATCATGGCCACGGCCATGCTCGACAACCTGTATTACGTGCTGGCGGTGCCACTGGTGGTGCTGATTGGGGGCGACGCCCTGTACCCGCACGAGGCCTTACAGGGCGGCTTGGTTGCTACGTTGCGGATAGCATTTATTGCGAGCTACGTCTTTGTATCGGCCTACGCTTTTCTGATGGTGTACGCTATCTTCGTGAATCCCAGATCAGTACGCCGCCTATTTATCCGGTTGTTTTCTATTGCCGGCCTACGTCGCTGGCGTAATAAAGCTTATCAACACGGCAACGAGTTGGTACTAGCCTCAGCGCAACTGCGCGGCAATGGGCTGGCTTACTGGCTGCGCGCTTCCCTCAGCACGGCTTTCGTCTGGACGGCGCGGTATCTGGTTATTGGCTGTCTGATTTCGGCATTTATTGACGTAACCTGGGCGGAGTTCTGGCTGATTTTTGGCCGCAACCTCACCTATAAGGTTATCCTGCTCATTGCCATTACCCCCGGCGGCGCGGGCATTGCGGAGGGCGCCTTCCCCACCTTCTTCGGAAAGTTTATTGGCACGCCTACCATGACCAACTTCATGGTGCTGCTTTACCGCATTGTTACCTACTACCTCTACCTGGTGCTGGGCGCCATTTTCCTACCTCGCTGGATTACGCGCATCTTCGGAAAGCGTGACGCTGAGAAGGTGCTGCACTCCTAATTTCAGGTTATCACCTCTAACCAAAAGTGCCAGCCCAACTACTTGGGCTGGCACTTTTGGTTACGCAGCTAGGAAGCTGCGGCCCTTAGTTTGGAGGTGTCTGAGCGGGTATGAGTCGCTGATAGGTTTGCCAGAACTCCGGACGATAGGCTACTTTGGACAGCTGCCACAGAGGGCCACCCTGTACCTCTACGTTCGTTTTAGGGTCTGGCATGCGAGCCGCAGCAATGGTAATGGGCGGGGCGTAGTAGATGTCGTACGTTTTCTGGTTGTGAAAAGGCGCTCCACCTAGCACCCGACCCACGCTACTAGCCTGGGCCACGCTGGTAGCCGCGTAGTACCGACCCGTGGGAGCCCTTTGGTACGTTACGACATGGGCAGTCCGGTGGTCAGTGTACACTTGTCTGTACAGACGGGAAATATTATTGCCGCAGCCATAATACTTGTGAGCTATGGCATTGTGTTCTGTCGTGTCGTTTTGCCACAGGGCTTCGTAGCGCACCACGGCGTAGTCCTGTTGCCGAACATACAACCGCCCTGAGTAACCACTGGTCTGGTACATGCCCGTTGCCCGGTGGCTGGCGCGCTTCACGGCAAAGCGAATCACGTAGTAGGTCTCGCCACCATGCTGCTCTAGGGTATCCAGCCACAGTTGGTATTTCCCCAATGTGCCGGCTTTGAACAGCGGGGAGATGCGTACTGGGTCGAAGCCCCCCGAAAACCCGTGCCCTCCCTCTAAATACATGCCGAAGCTGGCGGGCTCAGTAGCGGGTGCTAGCACGTGCTTGTGCTCTACTTTCGTTACAGGCCTGGGCTCCAGGCTAAGAAAGCCGCCCGCCCAGTTATGATAACCAGCCGGCACAAACTCCTGGCTCACATACTCAACCTCGTGCCGTAACGTATCGAAGCTCATGATTCGCCGGTGGCTGTAGGCCTCCTGTTGGTAGTCTTGCCGTTCGTAGTTCGTTGCTATAGCCTGGATTACCTTCTTCATTATCCGTTTAGGGTCCTGAGACTGGGCACTCACGCGCACGGCAGCAAGGGCAAAGGCAGCAGGCACCAAGCGTACCGTTTGAGTACCGTAGCCTCGGCAAACATGGTAGCTGCTTCGTACCCAATGCTACTAATCTGTATCACCTCGCCCCGACCAACGTTCAACTGGAAACGGCCCTGGGCATCTGCTATAGTACCCGCACTTCGCGCCGGTACAGCTACCGTAGCAAACGGCACTGGTTGGTTGGTTTTGCGGTCGAGAACTATCCCACTGAGCGCAACCTGACTTCCTGACCTGACCATGGGGCGCGCCGCCGGGTTTGGGCGCCTGGATGCGTAGCCTCCAAGATAGGGGCAGCCACCGGAGCAATTTCTTGTGCCGTTGCCCCCGTTTCCGGCACCACGGCGTGAGGCGGATTTACCGTTTTCAGGAACAAGAACCCGTCCACTACCTCGCTCCATGGACCAGTGATAGGCGCGTACTCAAAAGCATACGTAGTGAGCTGCCTACCCGGTGCGGCCCGCTTCAGGCTGACAAAGCTGTAGTCGTGTCCTTGGGCTAGTAGCTCGGCTTCTAGTGTACCAGCCGCCGGAGTAGGCACTTGTTTGTGTTTACCCCAGTACCCAAAACCATACGTTCCGCCACCGGCCAGCGTGCCTAGCACATACACCGCATCGGGGCCCAGCGCAGCCTTCACGGCGCGGCCCATCGGTTTATACTTGCGCAGTTCAGCGTCTTGTAGTAGCTCGGTGCGGGCGGCAAGATGCGGCAAGGCACCCCAGCAAATCACCTTCTCCCGGGGGTGTTTGCGTAGATACCAGAGAAGGTTATCAGCCATCTGGGCGTCGCGCGGGTTGCTATCAGCGGCCTTGAAGCTCGCCGAATCTTTATCGGCGGGGTCGTTGGTGGCGTAGTCGTGGGCTAAGGCCTGAATGCTACGCAGATTCTGAAGCCAGAATTCGGCCCGTTCGCGGCGCTTTGCATCTGAGCCGGCTGCTACCTTTTCGAGCAGCTTACGCGCTTTTCCTACTTGCCTATCAAACAAAAGAATCTGGTGAGACGGCGGAAAAATGAAGACTTCCCCCATGATAGCCAAGCACTCATCTACATAGTCATAGGCAATATCTCCACTACCTTTTTCAGGCTTCAGGAAAGCTTCAAGCTCTTCTAGCAGCTCATCCTGATGGCCGCCCAACTGGGAATCGAAGCCAGCTACCCGGAGGCCACCCTTTCCCAGAAGTGGCAGAATAGCCTGAAACTCCTGGGTCTCACTCCATACAGGATACACGCTGCTATGCACTACTTCACGCACGGGTTTGCCGGCCTCCAGTGCTTGCTGCGCTTTGTCTAGCTCGTAGAAGCTACTCTCGAATGCCACGGTAGTAAAGCCCATACGCTGCTGCAAGAACTTTATCAGCCGGATTTTAGCCTCCGTCACATTCCCCTCCCCGTGCGTAGGCTCGCCAAGCATTACCACGCGGGCATTTCCTATTTCTGCGCGTAGAAATGCGAGGTCCTCGAAGCTGGAATCAGTAGGTGCGCCGCTGCGAATAATGTGAATGGGTAACGGGGCGTTGCTTGGTTGGGCCCACAGCCGGCTGGTGATGAGCAGGAACAGGAAGGCACTACTTAGTGCGCGGTATACACTAGCCATAGAAAGTAGCTGCTTTATAGAGTAATGAAGCGTAAGCTACGGATTCTGTGCTGGTGTCTTACTGCTTGTGAAAAGTAACGCCGCGTGTCTTTGCTTCGCCTTCAAACTGTAAGTAGTAGGTCCCGGGTAGTAGGTGTTCTACCCTTAGATAAGTCGTACCGGGCTGGGTCTTTCCAGTCAGTACTACTTGTCCCAAGAGGTTCAGCACCTGGTAGCGCAGTGCCGCAGGGACCTGAATGGTCAGTTGGTCTTGCACCGGATTGGGGTACACAATGGCCAGGTCAGTAGCCCCACTTACTACCGCCACGGCAGAGAAAGTAGCAGTGCCCGTTACATCTACTTGGCGAAGGCGGTAGTACAGGGTACCGCCTTCGCGCGTTTCATCCATCCACGTGTAGTTGTGCGCAACAGCGCTATTTCCTTGCCCGGCCAGGGTAGCTACCGTGGTAAACTGCCCGTTTGCCGTGCGCCGCTGCACTTCAAATTGGGCGTTGGCTTGCTCCGTAGCGGTAGTCCAGTGCACCTGCACACCAGATGCTAGGCGTTGAGCGTCAAATTTGGTGAGGCTAACTGGCAATGGATTTTGACTGATAGACGCATCGGTGCTAGCCAGCGCAAACCGGCCTAGCCCCGTCATTGGCCCCGACGTCAACGAACCCGAAACGTAGGAGCCTGCAGTAGCGGTGCCAGTGCTACCTCCACGCCCCACGCTGCTCCAGCCGCTACCGTTGTTGCGGGCTACTACCAGCGCGGAAGCTTCCGGATTGTTGACTTGGTCATCGGGTCCGAATACCAGCGCAACTGTTCCAGCAAAGGCTCCTGGTGCTAAGCTTGGCTCCGCACTGATGGCAAAATGGCGTACCCGATTCACGCGCCGCAAGTCGCCGGTAAGCAAACCTGGCTCAAAGCTGCCTTCCGTTTGCACTGCCGTAAATGCGGTGGCTTGCGTTAGGGCAGTGATAGTAAGCACTAAGGGCCGGTAGGCCGTACCTTGGCTGGTAGGGCGTCCTAACGGAAACGCCAGCGTGGCGGGGCCAGTAGCCACACGCGCCACAGGACCATTAACGAAGCTGTTATCGGAGCCGCCGGTAGCATCGTTGAGCAGGGTGAGCATGTTGGTGGCATCGGTGGTGAGACGCCCAGCCGTGAGCTGTAGCACATTATTTACCTGCACGGAAGTAGCCAGCGTTACGCCGGCAGCGCTAGTGTTAGTAATCTGCAACGGCACATCGGCACCCAGATAGCTGCCACTAGACGCTGGCCCTCCCCAAGCAGCACCACTAATACGCTGGGCCGTGCTGCCATTTAGCACTAGCCGGGCGGTGGTAGTACCACTAGTTTGCGGCTGAAACCGGAACGCACCTTGCACCACAATGTCGCCCGCCACCCGAATCTCACTATTTGTGGAAGCCGTGAACGTAGCTCCTGGCCCAACCACCAACTTACCCCGCACAACTAGAGGACTGGAACCACTACCCGTATAGTTGATAGCGTTTTGCCCCAGCCGACTGCGGAATAGTAGATTAGGATAGGTGCGGCCATTAATGGACACGGTAGCGCTCGACTGACTCTTGGCCCGAAACTCCCAAATACCGGCCTCGGTGCCCACCACTGCCGCCAGGTTTTCGACTAATGCTGCGTGTGGTCGGTCGGTATAATGCCGGTACGTGCCCCCATTATAGAGGTAGAAAGTTGGGTTGGCACCTACCACGTCAATGACGCCTACGTCGCTAGCATTTGTCACAACGGCCTTGCTGTGGACGGCTAATGCTATTTCCGTAACGCTACTGCGGGTAAGACTCAGGGGCGCCGAGTTTGTATTGAGCGTTGGTATCTCAAAGAGAATCGAGTCGCCCGCGCCGGGGTTGAGCGTCAAGGACCGGACTCCTACCGCGGGGCTGCTAGTGGTGCTCGTAGCACCCCTCGGAACTAACAGCACCGTATAGCGTCCGGCAACTACGGCGTGGTCGAGGAGCACATCATCATTTTCAGTCGGCACGGCATCTCCTACCCAGTTCTGAGCATCAAACCAGCTACTGCTACCTGCACCGCCGTCCCAGCGCACCACGGGCGATATTACAAAGCTGCTGCTACCCGACGTGCCACCACCAGGCCCAGGGTTGACTACCGTAATGGTGGCAGTGCCCGCCTTCGAGACAGAGCTAGCCGGTACGCTAGCCGTTAGCTGCGTTGCACTCACAACTGTGGTGGCTAGGCTAACTCCGTCCAGCTGCACTGTGCTACCACCAAAAAATCCGCTTCCGGTTACTGTGAGAGCAAAGCCATTGCTGCCCTCCACTATACTGGTTGGGTTAATGCTTGTCAGTACCGGCACGGGATTCAGGGACGAAACGGCCTGTATCTGCACGTTGTCGATGCGTAGCGTGCTGGTACCAGATGCCCCGCTAGCCAGCAAACGCAGAATAATATTCGACTTATTATTGAGAGCAGAATACCCTGATAAGTCCACGACGTGCTCAGTAAAGCTGCTTACTACAGTACTCGTCACGGCGGGCAGGTCAGTAAACGAACTGCCGCCGTTGGTACTGAAAGATACCGTTAAGGTAGGCGCCCCACTGGCAGGATGTTGCTGCTGGTAGTAGAGTTTATAGGAAGAATAAGTGGGTAGCTAGTGCCTCCAAGGGTAAACTCAAAGTACCGGCTGTTATTCCCGCTGGAGTTATTCATGCCTAATGCCTGCCCCGCAATACTGGTTGCAGTGAATGCGGCAGCCCCCGTACCGGTGCCATTAAACGTCGTGAAGGGTTCAGTAGAAGAAGCCGTAGCCGTCACGTTGGGAGCCAGCACGGGCGTAAGCTCTGCATAACTAGCGCCCGAGTTGAAGGTGTAATTGACGATTGTGGTTTGAGCGAAACTATCTACTGATTGAATAAAGAAGGTGGTGAAAAGGCTTGCTAGCAGCAGCACTTGTTTCATGAGTAACAGGCAATAATGTAGATGAATAGCAATAAGTCGGTTCAGCAATATAACAACCTGATAGCTACTTCCCTTATACCTCTCCCAATAAGCCTTGCTAACACGCGCTTCTACTAGTTGAATAGAATGCTTTCGTTGCTAAAGCAGAATTTTACGGGTGTACTACAAGCAAAACAAAAGGCCTTCTGCTGGTAGCAGAAGGCCTTCTCATTACAAGGGCCGCTATGGCACCAAAATAGTACTCTAATTACTCTTTCTCGAGCCGTAGTTCAGCACCGGTAGGAGCTTTGAGCGTCAGCTTATCATCCGTCAGAGTTACGACATCAAAGGTGTTGCTTTCAGCGGCACCGTCGGGGGTCATAGTGATTTTCTTACCTGCTTGGTCGAACGTGTATTTGCCGTTTACCGCACCTGCAACCGAGGTCATATTATACTGGCCATTGGCAAAGAACTGAATACGGTCGTCTTCCTGCGCATCAGTTTGCTTTACCTTATCACCGGTGGAGCTGAGCTCTTTATCGGTTTTCCAGGTTTTGCTTTCGGTGCCATACAGCATGTTTACGCCTTCTACTTTACCTTCTTTGCTACCGCAAGAAGCCATGAACAATGCCATGAGGACGAGCAGGCTAGCAAGGTAGCGGAGGGGAGTGAATTGGGTTTTCATGGGAGTAGGGAGTTGGTTGGAGAATACAGATGTAACCGCTGGGCTAGGGCCCAACTTGCGCTTCTTACGGCGGGTTGTTGCAAGATGTTCTGGTATGTACTGTTGAGTTTATACTACGTACAACCTAATTGCAAGCCCGGCGTAAGAAGCCTACAGCGCCAATCATCCACCTGATACTCGGTGCTTTCCCCCTCACTTTTAATTACCTACTACTATGGGACTGTTTGATTTTCTTTCCAACGACGGCGATAAAAAACCTGTTCAACCTGCTGCAAAACCCGCCGCTGGTGGGGCCACCGATTTCTTCGGCAACGCTGGTAACGCGGCCAAGCCTGCTGCCCCCACCGCAGCCGCTGGCGATACGTATACCGTAGTAAGTGGCGACTCGCTTTCTAAGATTGCCAAAAATCACTACGGCGACGCCGCCAAATGGCACCAGATTTATGATGCCAACAAAGCAACTATCGGTTCTAATCCTGACCGCATTGAGGTGGGCCAAGTACTTACGCTGCCGAAGCTGTAAGCAAGCCTTTCTCTTAGTAATGTCCTAAAAAGCCATCCTGTGCAGGATGGCTTTTTTTGTACTCTGGCGCCTATCTGGGTGGTAGAAAAATCGTTGTCCGTGCTATAATCTGCTGGCCAAGTCAACGACTATTTTCTTTATCAACTAGTGGAGCACTGTTCCACAGCCGCCCAAACAGGCACGTAACACGCTGGCACAAGCACATATATAGCCTAATCGTGGTATAGTGAGGCAGCCACGAGTAGAAAATATTTTTTTCACCTAAGTGTTGCATATGTCAAAACCACTGCCATACATTTGCAATACCAACACGGTACTCCTCTGCTAGCGGCAGAGAAGTTTTCATAGGATTTATACAGAAGTGGCGAGAGAACAGGCTCCGTGACCCACTGGCAACCATCGACCGCGCGAAAGGTGCCAATTCCTGCCCGACCCGGCTTCCGCCGAAGGGGCATATAACTCAGAGTACCATGGAAAATCTATTCGCTTTCGCCCTTATTCACCCATCTGCCCCGGCCGCCACGCTGCGCTCCGGCTTGCTGATGGGTTCTTGCGTTGCTTTCACCGCCACTGCGGCCTCAGCTACTGCCCGAATGCGAATGCGCTGCTGTTGCAGCGCCTGCTACTAGTCGCCTAGTCTTCGCGACCTAGCTCCTCCTCTTTCCCTGGCTTTGCT
The DNA here is from genome assembly GCF_000961955.2 of Hymenobacter sp. AT01-02. Taxonomy (NCBI): domain Bacteria; kingdom Pseudomonadati; phylum Bacteroidota; class Cytophagia; order Cytophagales; family Hymenobacteraceae; genus Hymenobacter; species Hymenobacter sp. AT01-02. The sequence goes on along the minus strand of NZ_JZIR02000028.1, from coordinate 195,936 downwards.
GGTGGTGCCCTTATGCGGCACGCCACAGCCTTTGCGCAAGCCAACCAGCTAGCTTCCACTTAGTTCTGCTGGCTCTACTGCGCCCTGCTGCTCTTCTACGCGGCTCCCTTCCCCCTACAAATTTGAATCTCCTTCTTCCCGCTACTCTCTAAACTCAGCATTGCCATGTCGACCCAAAACTTCCACTTCGAGACGCTCCAACTCCACGCCGGCCAGCAGCCTGATCCCGTAACTGGCTCCCGGGCGGTACCCATTCACCAGACTACTAGCTACGTGTTCAAAAATGCGGAGCACGGAGCTAATCTGTTTGCGCTGAAGGAATTTGGCAACATCTATACTCGCTTGATGAACCCCACCACCGATGTGTTCGAGCAGCGCATTGCCGCGCTGGAAGGTGGAGTTGCAGCACTAGCAGTATCCTCGGGGCAGGCAGCTCAGTTCATCGCACTGAACAACATCCTACAGGCGGGCGACAACTTTGTGAGCACTACTCACTTATATGGCGGCACTTACAACCAGTTCAAGGTAGCTTTTAAACGCTTGGGTATTGAGGTACGCTTCGCCGACGGCGACCAGCCCGAGAAGTTCGAAGCCCTGATTGATGACAAAACCAAGGCTATCTACCTCGAAACCATTGGCAACCCTAGCTTCAGCGTGCCCGACTTCGAGCGCATTGCGGCCATTGCCAATAAATATGACCTGCCCTTGGTGGTAGACAATACTTTTGGGGCGGGCGGCTACCTGTTCCGCCCACTGGAGCACGGCGCGCACATTGTAGTAGAATCGGCTACTAAGTGGATTGGCGGCCATGGTACTAGCGTAGGTGGGGTAATCGTAGACGGTGGCAAGTATGACTTTGGCAACGGCAAGTTCCCACAGTTTACGGAGCCTTCTGAAGGATACCACGGTTTGGTGTTCAATGATGTATTCGGTAAGAATGGCCCCTTCGGCAACATTGCCTTCATCATTCGGGCCCGGGTAGAAGGGCTGCGTGACTTTGGTCCTTCGCAGAGCCCATTTAATGCCTTCTTGTTGCTGCAAGGCCTGGAGACGCTAAGCCTACGGGTGGAGCGCACCGTAGAAAATACCTTGCGCGTAGCTACCTGGCTCGAGCAGCACCCCCAGGTGGAAGCCGTAAACTACCCCGGCCTGCAAAGCAGCGCTACTACCCACTAGCCCAGAAGTACCTAACCCGGGGTGCGGGCGGCGTGCTCACCTTCGCCATCAAAGGCAATAAGGAAACGGCTACCCAATTCATCGACAACCTGAAGCTGGTAAGCCACTTAGCTAACGTAGGCGACTCCAAGACGCTGATCATTCAGCCCTCGGCTACTACCCACCAGCAGCTCTCCGAAGAGGAACAGCGCGCTGCCGGGGTAACACCTACTCTACTACGCCTATCGGTTGGCATTGAGCACTTCGAGGATATCCGTGCCGATCTGGCCCAGGCATTTGAAGCGGTGCGCAACGCTACTCCGGCCCAAACGGAAACAACAGGTACTCTGCTGCCCGAGCCAGAACTCGAACACGCCGCCACGCTGGAGGTCTGAGACCAAGAGAGGGGTTGAGAGGCCGGTCGTTCAGGAGAGCGGCCGCGCATCAGACTCCAGCTAGCGGTTTGCGGGCAGTCCAGCAGCTTTTTTGTGAGAGAGGGAGCCGCTGACGATACTGCCCGCACCCAGCCGGGGCTGAGCTGGTATAGAACTAGCTCAGCCCGCGGACTGGGATTCTACCCGACTATTGCACTGCTTACCATGGCTGATTCCGAACAACAGGTATTCCGACTACCCCGGCCGCTCCGGCTGGAAAGTGGCGCCGTTCTGTCGCACGTGGAAGTGGCCTACCATACATTTGGCCGCCTCAATGCTAGCCGCGACAATGTAGTTTGGGTGTGCCACGCCCTAACCGCCAACGCGGAAGTAGAAAGCTGGTGGCCCGGCCTATTTGGTGCTGGCACCCACTTCGACCCCGCTGATTGGTTTGTGGTGTGCGCCAACGTACTAGGCTCCTGCTACGGCAGCACTGGCCCGCTCACTTCAAATCCCGAAACGGGCACTGCCGCCTACCACGAGTTTCCGTTGCTTACCATCCGGGACTTAGTAACGGCACACGAAGCACTGCGGGAGCACTTGGCATTACCCCGTGTTCATACGCTTATTGGCGGCTCTTTGGGAGGCCAGCAGGCAGTGGAATGGGCCATTCAGCGGCCTTCTCTCTTTGAGAACCTGGTACTACTAGCCACCAACGCCCGGCATTCGGCCTGGGGCATTGCGTTCAACGAAGCACAGCGCCTCGCCATCTTCGCCGACCCAACGTACGAGCAAGCCACTCCTGACGGTGGCGCTGCCGGTTTGCGCGCTGCCCGGGCCATGGCCTTGCTCAGCTACCGCAGCTACAATGCGTACGGACGCACGCAAACCGAGCCCAACGACGAAGTACTGCAGGATTTTCTGGCTAGCTCCTACCAGCGCTACCAGGGCGACAAGCTTGTAGCGCGCTTCAATGCCTACAGCTACGTGTCCTTGTCTCGCAGTATGGACTCGCACCACGTCGGCCGTGGCCGCGGTGGGTTGGCAACTGCCTTAGGTCGCATTCAGGCACGCACATTAGTTATTGGTATTTCATCGGATGTGCTGTTTCCGCCCGCAGAGCAGCAGGTACTAGCTCGCCACATTCGGGGAGCCACGTACGCCGAAATGGATTCAGCCTACGGCCACGACGGTTTCTTGATTGAAACCGCCCAAATCACGCATTTTCTCGAACGGTTTTATGTCCAAACCTACGTTCACTAAGTCTGCGCTGCCTCAAGCGGCTGCTTCGGTATCTTCTACTCCCGCCGCGCAAGTGTGGCAAGTAGGACTGATCGGCTTCGGCTGCGTAGGCCAGGGCCTCTACGATATCCTGCAGCAGCAACCCAACGCCAGCTTTGCCATTAGCCGCATCGTGGTAAAGAACCATACCAAGGAGCGCATTCTGCCAGCCGAGCGGTTTGAGTTCGACGTTGATGCTCTGCTAGCCGACGACTCGCTGGACGTATTGGTGGAGGTAATTGACGATGCGGAGGAAGCGTTCCGAGTTGTGGCCGAAGCCTTGCGCCGGGGCCGCCGGGTAGTTACTGCTAACAAGGCCATGCTGTCGCGCCACTTGCCGAAGCTCGTGCAGCTACAGCGCGAAGGTCAAGGCACTTTATTATACGAAGCGGCCGTGTGTGGCAGCATCCCCGTGATTCGTACCCTGGATGCCTACTTTGGGGCTGAGCCCCTGCGCCGCCTCACGGGCATCCTCAATGGCTCTTCTAACTACGTGCTGACGCGCATGGGCGAGCAAGACTCCGAGTATGCCCCCGCCTTAGCTGAAGCGCAGACCAAAGGCTTTGCTGAAACCGACCCCAGCCTCGACATGGGTGCTTTTGACCCCCGCTCGAAGGCAGTGCTATTAGCGGCTCACGCCTACGGTACTTTCCTACAGCCTGAGCAAGTACTCAACTTGGGTATTGAAGGCATCAGCGCCGTTGATATTGCCTTTGCCACCAGTCAGGGCCAAAAAATTAAGGTGGTAGCAGGCTTGCAGCGCCTACCTGATGGTCGGATAACGGTGCTCGTGACGCCCCAGTTCGTGGGGCCCGAGTCGCCTCTTTACACTGTAGACCACGAGTTTAACGGGGTTGTTATTGAAGCCGATTTTGCCGGCGAACAGTTTTTGCGCGGCCGCGGTGCTGGCGGGCACCCTACCGGCTCGGCCGTACTAGCTGATTTGGCGGCGCTGCGTCAGGGCTACGCCTATCACTACCCCAAAGCCACCGCCACCGCCCCCGAGTACGCCTCCGACCTAGAAGTTGAAATTTACCTACGCACCGACGAGGACCGTCTCGTTGATGTACTAGATTTCAGTGAGATTTCGGAAGAAGCCGACGAAGACGAATACGTGGTTGGTTACGTTGCCCTCGAAAACCTAGTGCGCCACCGAGACCTCCTGCGCAAGTACGGCGCGTTTGTGGTTCGCACGGGCCGCCTCCGGCCCATCAGCACCGCTGTAGCAGCGACATTGATAGAAGAAGAGTCTTTGTAAGCACTAGTCCGTGCCAATGACTTAGGTATCCCCTCCCACTGCATCAGCGGCGGGAGGGGTTTTGGTTTGCTAGCTAATTGATTTCGCTGCCCTTACTTCTTAGGCGGAGCGGTAGCTGGTGATGGCGGAGTTGGGCTAGCTGGGGCAGTAGGCTGGGGCGGAGTTGTCTCGGAAGTTTCCTGTCCTACTGGTATAGTTGGAGCAGGCAGGAGCGTGTCCTTCGGGGCAACCGTAGCTTGAAGGATAGTAACTGGCTTCACTACCAGCGTATCGGGCTTTGGCGCTGGCTGCGGGAGAACGGGCACTGCCCGCGCCCGCAATAGGGCCACTGGACGGGGCTGGGGCTTGAGTGCCGCGGCCAGCAACGGCCCCGGCAGCCCCACCCCGAGCAGGGGACGTAGGAAGTCGCGGGCAGCCACAAAAGCAGTATCGAGGTAGGCTGGCTCTACGGAGTAGGGTACGTGCCCAGCCCCACGCAGGCGCCGAAGCACATTGGGAACTCCCACAGCAGTAGCCCGCTGACTAACCGCCCCGCCCCCGTACACCCGCTGAGCAGGGAGCGGACTGCCTACAAAACCCCGGCCATAGGGAACCAGCCCGTCGCGGGTGCCGTGCACGTTGCATACGGGTACATCGCCAGGCTGTAGCCAGCGCAAGTTGGCTAGGGCGCCACACAGGTTGATCACGCCCCGCGGGCGGCTGCTGTAGCCAGCATTACCCCCGTTGCCTTCTAAGCCTCCGAAGTCAGCTATGTGCAAATAAGCTGGTACTTCCGCTGGTTTATCGAGGTAGGCGGTAAGCAAAGACATAAACCCGCCCGCCGAGGAGCCACCCACGAAGATGTACTGCGGATGTACCCGAAACCGGCGCGTTGTAGCGGCATCGTGGCGGAAGAACCGGATAGCGGCGCGCATATCCTGAGTTCCGCGGATGGCCGCCCGCCCAATGCCGACGGTATCGAAGGGAAAGAAGTACAGGCGATAGTCGATGCTGGCTGTCACGTAGCCCAGGCGCGCCAACCGGGTACAGAGCGTAGTCATCACGGCATCGTCGCGGGTACCGGTTAGGAAGCCTCCTTCATGGGCAAATACGATGAGGGGGCGCCGCCGCACAGTATCGCCCAGCGGCTGGTACACATCCATGTAGAGCGGCTGCGAGCGGCCAATAAGGTCGGAGGCATGGGCAAATTCTACGTTGCGCAAAATTTGCACTTGCCGGAACCGGGGCCGGTGGTAGCGCCCTCCAGTTGTATCAATCTGGGCGTGGCCCGGTGTGGTATCTAGCAGCAACCCAACCAGCAAGGCTAGGAGCAATACGTACTTCATGCGAGTATAAGAAAGCCGAGACAACAGGCTCGGATAGTAGTCTTCCGGTAAAGATACCGGAGGGCCACCGGCTATACTCCGGCTCAGCTGCATATTCTACTAGATAGGCTACATATTGATACTACCCCACCAACGCACAATAGTACGCTAGTGGGGTAGCATCGAAACTCGTAGCGGTGGAGTAGCCCAATGCGGCCAGACCTATTCAAATATGATTCGTTGCGCAGCCAAGCCCTCAGGCCGTACTAGGTAGGTGCCTGCCCGTAGCGTCTCGCGCGGAATCAACAGTTCAGGCTGCTCCCAGCGGAAGCGCCGCACTACCCGGCCCATAGCATCAAGCAGTTCTACTGGGCGGGCGCGAAAGGCCGTGTTGCTCGACCAAGTAAGGCGCACAACTGTGGCCGCTGGCACCGGGTACGCTTGCAGCACAGCTTGGGTATTGGCGCGCTGGGCAGCCGTTACGGTGCCAGTCTGGCGCAGCAGTGGGCGTAGAAAGTCGCGCACGAAGCGGAAGGTAGTATCCATGTAGGCCACCGCCGTAGCAGAAGTGCCCGAGAAGGGCACGTGGCCTGCTCTTTTAAAGGTATAGAAGGGATTTTGCACCCCTACGGCAATAGCACGGGTGTTTAGCACTGCGCTGCCGTATATTCTTTGGGGCGGCAGCCCGCCTCCTACCCTACCAGCGCCATAGGGCACTATTGGGTCATTGGTGCCGTGCATACTCACAAAAGGCACATCGCCCGCCTCTATCCAAGTAGGACGGCCCAGAGCGCCAGACAAATTTATTACGCCCCGCACCGCACTGGAATACGTGGGATTGCCTCCCGTTCCTTCCAAGCCGCCCAAGTTTGCCAGATTAATCGTGCTCGGCACTTCCGAGGCCTTGTTGAGGTAGGCTGTTTGCAGAGCCATGAAGGCGCCAGCAGAAGAGCCGCCCACGTAAATATAGTCTGGATGGATGCGGTAGTTATCGGCGGCGGTGGCGACCGTGGTGGCAGCTTTCATCCGAAAAAACCGGATGGCAGCGCGCATGTCTTGTACGCCCCGGAAAGACGCAATACTAATGTTTGTCGTGTCAAAAGGCAGAAATAGTAGGCGGTAGTCGATGCTGGCCGTAACGTAGCCCAGGCGAGCGAAGCGCGTGCACAACTCCGTCACATCTTGGTCCGTCTTGTTGCCGCTGATAAACCCGCCTCCGTGCGCAAAAATCAACAGCGGCCGGCGGCGCACTGTGTCGCCGGTGGGCTGGTACACATCTAGGCGTAGCGCCTGCTGTCCACCCAGATAATCAATGCTGGAGCCATACGTAATGTCCTGAGTACGCGTAACGTTGGCGAAGATTGGTTTGTAGTAGCGGCCACCGGTTGTGTCGATGCGCGTTTGAGCAGAGGCAGCCGCTGCAAACCACAGCAGACCTAGCAGTGCGAAGAGGTGTTTCATATGGTGGGGTTTTAGCTTTTGTAAAGATGATATATAAATGTTTTTGTTTCAGCTATATTTTACCCTAACTATGCTTCAAGTATCGCGGAATGGTTATGTAGGTTTATAGTCTGCTGCTCTTCTACTTTACTCTATGCCAACTATTGCTCCGCCTCCATTGCAACCCGGCGACACCGTCGCCATCGTCTGTCCGGCTCGAAAGGCCTCTCACCAAGAACTTACTGCGGCCGTAACTACCCTTCGTAGCTGGGGGTTAGAAGTAGTTTTGGGTGCCAGTACCAACGTAGAGCACCACCAGTTTGGCGGCGCGACGAGGTTCGGGCCCAGGACTTCCAACAGCAACTTGATAACCCCGCGGTACGCGCTATTCTGTGTGCTCGTGGTGGGTACGGCACCACCCGCATCATCGACCAGCTCGATTTTTCCGGCCTGGCGCAGCATCCTAAGTGGATAGCCGGATTTTCTGACATCACAACTCTCAACAGTCACTTGCTGGCCCTGGGGTACCAGAGTGTTCATGGGGTGATGCCGCTATTGTTTCATCAGGAAAGCGGAGAGGAATCCTTGGAGAGTTTGCGGCGAGCTTTGTTTGGGGAGTCGGTAGGCTACTCAATACCTGCGCACCCACTAAACTGCCTGGGTACTGCTACCGGGGAGCTAGTCGGTGGCAACTTAAGCATCCTCCAGACGCTTACCGGCACTCGCTCCGACTGCTCTACGGCCGGGCGCATCTTGTTTCTGGAAGATATTGATGAATACCTCTATGCCATTGACCGCATGCTCGTGCACTTAGATCGTACGGGGAAGCTGGCGTCCTTGGCGGGGCTCTTGGTGGGCCACTTCACCAATCCCCAAGACAATACCACTCCCTACGGACAAACGCCCAACGAAATTATTGCTTACTACGCCGGTAAGTATGGCTTTCCCGTGGCACACGGCTTTCCGGTAGGGCACGAGCCTCAGAATATGGCTTTGATCTGCGGCCGCATGGCTCAGCTCCGCGTAGATAACACTGGAGCGCGGCTTGCCTACCTCTAGCAGTTTTTGTAGCGGCTATGTTTATGACTATTCGTGCCTTGCAGCCGCATGAGGTGTTGCAACACATGACCTCGCTTGCCGGCCTGCTTCAGGACTCCGTTGCCAATGGATCATCCGTAGGCTTTCTGCCGCCGGTAGTGCCGGCGGTGGCGTATGCTTTCTGGCAAGATGTAGCGGCGGCTATGCAAAATGGGCACCGTGTATTGCTAGTGGCCGAAACCGACGGCATTGTACTAGGTACTGTGCAGCTAGATTTGGTGATGAAGCCCAACGCCCCGCACCGGGCCGAGGTTATGAAGCTCTTGGTACATTCGCAGGCTAGGCGGCGCGGTATTGGCCGGCGGCTGATGTACGTTATTGAAGAGCAGGCCCGCCAGCACCAGCGCACTACCCTCGTACTGGATACGCGCAAGGGCGACCCCTCTGAACGGCTGTACCAGAGCTTAGGCTACACCGTGCTGGTATTATCCCGGCGTACGTGTACAGCGCCAATGGCTCCTTGGATGCTACCGTTATCTACTACAAACTATTACAGTAGTAGCCTCGATACCAAACAAAAAGCCCGGGGTACGACCAGTACCCCGGGCTTTTTGTTTGGTATGCGCTGTGACGTTACTCGTTATACAGGGTAGTAAGCACGGTTTGGCCCACGGCTTTTAGTGTACGCTTGTCAATAACACTCATGTTATCTTGAGTGGTATGGTGGTAGGCGGGGAAGTAGTCGTCGCCCACTGGGAGGTGGTCAATGATGTCGATAGTGCGCACCCCGGCTTGATTCGTAAATACGTGGTCGTCAGTGATTCCGCCGCTGTCGTTGAACAGGAAGTAATCAGAGAAGCCCAGTTGGGCGGCCGTGTTCCACACCTTGTCTACTACATCGCGCGCCTGCTGCCGCGACAGTTCCTCCCGGCTGAAACGGGCATTTTTGGCCCCTACCATGTCAAGCAGGATGCCGTAGCTAGGCTTGTAGTTGGCCGGCAGCAAGTGCTTGGCCCAGTACTGAGAGCCTAAGCACCAGCTCGACTCGCCGCGGTTTTCCTGCTCAGCCAACAAGTTCTTCTTCTCTCCTTGGGTAGCGCTGTCGTAGCCATAGTCCTCAGAGTCGAACAGAATAAAGTCTACTCCTACGCCGGGGGCCAAGCTATCGGGCTGAGCCGCTAGCACGCGGGCCATTTCTAGGGCAATGCCTACCCCACTAGCACCATCCGAAGCACCATCTAAGGGGGCATTTTTATTCTGCTCGTCCTTATCAGCGAAGGGACGCGTATCCCAGTGCGTGAAGACGGCAATGCGGCGGGTTGCCTGGGGCTGATATTGAGCCACAATATTGCGAGAGCGAAGCATTTTGCCATCGAACGCCATGGCTTCGAAGGGTTGCTCCTTCACGGTGAGGCCGGCCTCTTTGAACTTGCGGATAATCCAGTCACCGGTTGTTACGTGAGCGGGCGTATTGGGCACGCGAGGCCCAAAAGCTACCTGGCGGGCCGTATAGGCGTATGCCGAGTCGGCATTAAAGGCGGGTGCCTTCGGCAAGGCGGCCTCCGCTGGCGTAGTATCCGTCTCAACGGTGCTTTTCTTCTCGGGGCAGCCTGTCAGCAGCAGTAAAGCAACAAAGGCGGCGGGGGCAAGGCGGGAAAGGTTCATGTGGCGTAAGCTACAGCTTGCGCCGCCGGGTGCGCAACTGGCCCGACGGAAAATGGAGAAATAGATACAACACGCGGGCCATTGTGTGGGGCCGGCAACCAAGGCGCAAGCTCACTGCTCGCGCCTTGGCTTTACTCTTCGCTATAGGCCCAATCGACGCCGGCTTTGGTGTCCTTTACCACAATACCTTGCGCCTTAAGCGCCGCCCGAATCTGATCTACTTTGTCGTAAGCTTTGGTGGCCTTGGCTTCTTGGTAGAACTCTAGGGTAAGGCGCAGCAAGTCCTCCGTATTGGCGCGGGGCTCATCTACTAGGCCCAGCACGTCAACAACCAGCGTGTGGTAGGCCGTAGTAGCTTCTTCCACGGCCACGGCGCTTACTGTAGCCAAGGTAGCCAGGTTGGCCGCAAACCCGTTGAGCTTGCGCAAGAGGTTGAAGAGGCTGGCAATGGCGCGGGCCGTGTTCAGGTCATCGTTGAGGCCCGTATAGCAATCGGCTACTAGCTTGCGCAGTTCAGCATCGCCCTTTTCCGTATCGGGAGCGCGCTCTACGTCCGCAGGCAGCACCAGTTTCTCCAGGAGGCGCAGGCCGTTCATTAGCTTGCGGTACCCCTTGCGGGCAGCTTGCAAGCCTTCATCCGTAATATCCACGGTGCTGCGGTAGTGCGCTTGCAGTAGGAAGAAGCGCGCCGTCATAGGGGAGTAGGGCTGGGCCAACGTGGTATTGGAGCCCTCAAATAGCTGACTGATGGTGATGAAGTTGCCGAGCGACTTGCTCATCTTCTGCCCATTCACCGTAATCATGTTGTTGTGCATCCATACCTGCGCCTCGTTGGTAGGATGGTTGCAGGCTTGGCTCTGGGCAATTTCGCACTCGTGGTGCGGGAACATAAGGTCGAGCCCGCCGCCGTGAATATCGAACTCAGTGCCGAGGTACTTGCGGCTCATAGCGGAGCACTCCAGGTGCCAGCCAGGAAACCCATCACTCCAAGGTGAAGGCCAGCGCATGAGGTGGCGCTCATCGGCCTTTTTCCACAGGGCAAAATCCAGGGGGCTGCGCTTCTCTTCTTGCCCGGCCAGGTTGTCGCGGGAGCCAGCCAGTAGCTCTTCCACCACGCGGTTGGAGAGTTTGCCGTAGTGGCGGCCGGCGGCATTGTAAGCAGGCACATCAAAATATACCGACCCATTCGACTCGTAGCCGAACCCGTTGTCGATGATTTGCTGAATCATCTCTACCTGCTCGGTAATGTGGCCGCTCGCGCGGGGCTCAATATCGGGCGGCAAGCAACCCAGCACCTCCATGTGGCGGTGGTAGAGATTGGCATATCCTTCGGCTACCTGCATGGGCTCTACCTGCCGAGCCCGGGCAATTTTACCAATCTTGTCGTCGCCTTCGTCGGTGTCGCCTTCCAAGTGCCCTACGTCGGTGATGTTGCGCACATAGCGCACAGTGTAGCCCAAATGGCGCAAGTAACGCGTCAGCACATCAAATACCACCGGCCCGCGGGCATTGCCAATGTGGGCCTCATTGTAAACCGTGGGACCGCACAAGTAGACCCCTACGAAGGGAGCATGGAGGGGTTGGAACGGAGCTTTGCTACGGGTAAGGGTATTGTAAAGCGAGAGGGGGTGCTGCATAGGAAACAAAAGTATGACGGATTACGGCGTCTTGCAGGCAGTACACAGATTTTATAACCCAGTTGCTCCGCGAATGATCCGAGCCTCATCAACAAGAAAATCTGCGTTTCGGCTACGACTTGGCCCGAATTTTACGCAACGAAGTACAAAAGCCCAGTTAATCGGCACAAAAGCACTGGAGAGTAGTCTATAAAGTTCACTTACCAGTACATCATGCGCAGCTGCTAGTAATAAATCAACCGGTTGGTACTTATGATTTCCTTACTCGCGCTGCGGTTTCAGGCGGTAGGTGGCCAAGGTGGGGAAGTGGTCTGAATACGGAATCTCATGGTGGATCTGAAAGTCCTCGATGGTGAAGCGCGGCCCGGCAAACTGGTTATCAATGCGCACAAAGGGGAGGCGGCCGTTGTAGGTAGCACCCACGCCCGTACCCACGGTAGCCCAAGCATTCTGGAAGTGGTCGGCCAACTGATCGTAGCTGTAGCTATAGGGCACATCATTGAGGTCGGCACAGAGCAGAATGGGGTAGCGGCACCGCTCGAAGCGCTGGGTGAGAGTATCAACCTGCGCGTTGCGAGCTACCAAGCCCCGCTTGAACCGACGGAGTAAGCCGAGGCCCTTTTTCTTCAGGCCAGCCTTACTAGAGTAGCTGTCTACAATATCCTGCTCCTCCATACTCATGCTTTGGAGGTGGAAGTTGTAGATGCGAATGGTATCCTTGGAGGGAAGGCGCAGATCGGCCCACATGGCGTGGTTTTGCGTGAGCTTGCCGAACTGGATGGTGCCCCGCCCAACAATGGGAAAACGAGAGAAAATAGCCATGCCAAACTCGGCCCCGGCGCTATTGGTCAGTGTTTTGGAAATGAACGCCTGCCGTCCTACCTGACGCCCGAGCTTGTCTTCGGTGCGAAACACGTTTCCGTCGCGGCTGCGGGTGCCGCGGGCTCGTTATAAAATTCCTGCAAGCAAAGAATGTCGGCGGGGTTTTCGGCCAGGAAGCGTACCATCTCACGGGAGGAATTTAGCTCCGCATCGCGCAACTGGGGGTACACATTGAAGATGCGCACATTGGAGGACAGTACTCGCACTAGCTGCCCCGGGTGCTCTGCGGCACTACCACCCCCGAATGGATGAATGGCTAGCCCACGCTGGAAATGGGGCCACGTTAGCACGGCTACGGCTAGCGGCAGCAAAGCCACCCGCCTATTTCGCAGTAGCCAGTACAGTAGTAGCAACAGGTTGAGGGCTAGTGCGAGGGGTAGCGTGAGCGCCCCAAACGCAGCCGGCCAAAACGTGTAGCCGGGCACTTGAGCGCAGCCAATGGCTAGCAATACCCACCCAATCACCAGTAAAGTGCACTTGAAGGCAAACGAACGACGCACAGGCAACTATTTTCCGGGAGACAGGATCAATAGACAAAGGTATGCGTTCCGTGGAAGCGAGCTGGCTCGCTACGTATGTAGCCTTATTTTCGTTGTATATTTCAGAGCTTTTATCCAACCGTCCGCTATGTATCTTTCTACCCTTCGGTCTTATATCCTACCCGCGCTTCTGGCTACTGTGATAGTGCCGATGGGGGTGCTAGCAAAACCGCACGCAGCCGTAGCGCCAACACCTACTACTAGTCTCGAATTTGTAGAGAACAAAGGCCAGTGGGACGCCTCCACTCGCTTTGCAGCCAGCCTACCGGCCGGCCGTTTGTTTCTGGCTAGCACCGGCTTTACTTATACCTTCGCCGACCCGCAAGCCCTACGTGCCTACCACGACCATGAGCACGGCAAGGCTACTGCCGCCAAAGGACCCATAGACGGCAGCCTGCGCATGCACGCTTACCGGGTTACGTTTGAGGGAGGCAACGCCAAAGCCCACGTGCGGGGGGAAGAAGCAACCGCCGAAGTACGCAACTACTTCCAGGGCAATGACCCGACGCACTGGGCTAGTCAGGTGCGCGGCTTTCGGGGCGCACGGTATCAGGAAGTGTACCCCGGCGTAGATGTGCACCTCTACGAGAATGCCACTCATCAGCTAGAATACGACTTTGCTGTGCGCGCCGGTGCCCGCCCGGAGGCTATTCGACTTCGCTACTCGGGCGCCGAAAACGTACGCCTCACGCCAGAAGGTAGCCTATTGATTCATACCAGCGTGGGCGACGTTACCGAGCAAGCCCCGCGCGCCTGGCAAATTCGCCCCAATGGGGAGCGGGTATCCGTGCCGTGCAGCTTTGAGTTGTCGGGTACAGTTCTGAGTTTCCGCCTGGGGCGCTACGACCGTAAGCTGCCCCTGCTCATTGACCCCACCGTCATTTTCTCCTCGTTTACGGGTGCCACCGGCGACAACTGGGGCTTCACGGCTACGTATGACGCGGCAGGCAATATGTACTCGGCGGGCGTGGCATTTGCGCCCGGCTTTCCAACTTCTACCGGAGCCATTCGCACTACCTTCGCCGGCGTTGGCGACATGGCCATCATCAAGTACCGCACCTCTGTTTCGGGTAGCGCCTCCCGTATGTATGCCACTTACGTCGGCGGCAACTCGGTTGATGTGCCGCAGAGCATGGTGGTCAACAGCCGCGACGAGCTGGTCATTCTAGGAACTACGGGTTCTACAAACTACCCCGTAACTAGTGCGGCCTTTTCGCGCACATTCAACGGCGGCTCTTTCTCAGATCCGCTCCAGGAAAACGACTCGCGCTACATTCAGTACCCACTTGGGTCCGATTTGGTAGTAACTACCCTAAACGCCAATGGAAGCGCACTAATAGCTTCTACTTACTTAGGGGGGTCTGGCAACGATGGCCTGAACCTGAATCTGAACGCCAATCTGACGTCCCCCTTAGTTAACAATTACGGCGACCAGTTTCGGGGTGACATCATCACTGACTCCGACAATAATGTGTATCTGGCCTCCACTACCATGAGCAACAACTTCCCGGTTCGGAATGGCTTCGACTCTAGTTTTAATGGTATTGCTGATGGTGTGGTGTGTAAGCTTTCCGCTAACCTGAGCACACTCATCTGGAGTAACTTTTTAGGAGGCAGCAGCTACGATGCCGTGTACTCCATTCAGCTGGGTGCGGGCCGGTCGGTGGTGGTAGCTGGCGGTACGAACAGCACGAATTTCCCCGTCACGGCCGGTGCATTGCTGACCACGGCTCCCGCGGGTGTCAACGGCTTTGTAGCCCGCATTGCGCCGGCTGGCACTAGTATTCAGCAGGCTACCTATGTGGGCACTACCGGCAACGACCAAGCCTATTTTGTGCAGCTAGACGCCTCCGATAATGCCTACTTGTTTGGGCAGAGTTCCGGCAACTACCCTGTGACTAGTGGGCGCTACCAGAATGCCGGTAGCCACCAGTTTATTCATAAGCTCAATGCTACCCTAAATCAAACCGTGTACTCAACGGTGGTAGGTACGGGGCGCCTTTCCTATGATATTACCCCCACAGCCTTTCTGGTAGACGACTGTGAGCGAATTTACATTTGCGGCTGGGGTGGTTCCATCAACGATGGGTACGGTATCGGCACCCTTGGCAGTTCTACTGCTGGCCTACCCGTTACGTCCGATGCGGTTCAGTCCCGCACCGACGGGTCCGACTTCTATCTAGCTGAGTTTACGCCCGGCATGGGCAGCTTGGAATACGGTACGTTCTACGGGCAAAGCGGTGGCCGCTCGGGAGAGCACGTGGACGGGGGTACCTCCCGTTTCGACAAGCGCGGCATGGTGTACCAAGCCGTATGCGGCGGTTGTGGCGGCGACCAAGGGTTCCCCATCCCACCCGGCGCCAACTACTACACTACCCGTAATGGAAGCACCAACTGCAACAACGCCGCTTTCAAGATTGATTTTGGGGTAGTTATTGCTGACCCCGGACCTTCACGCTACGTGTGCTCCAGCGACGGACCTATTACCCTAGGTGGTAGCCCCGCGGGCGGCACTTGGGCGGGCCCCGGGGTAACGGCCATTGCGGGTGGCGGCTACTGCTTCACCCCCTCCGAATCCCTCATTGGCCGAAACACCCTCACATACTCAGTGGCAGCTACGGGCATTTGCGTGAGCACCAAACCGCTGCGCATCACGGTTATGGCTACCCAGCCCGTTACTATCACGCCTGTTCCGGTACTATGCCGCAATGGCAATACCGTAACGATGCAGGCAACGCCAGCCGGGGGCACCTGGAGCGGGCCGGGCATGTCGGGCACTACGTTCAATCCCGCGCAGGCTGGGCTGGGTACCCACACCCTCACCTACTCCCTGGCTGATACGCTGGGATGCGCTACCGGAACCTACCAAGTAACCGTCCGGGAACTCCCACGGGTAGAGGCGGGCCCCGACCTTGTGCTCTGTGCTTATGAAACGCAAGCCGTACAATTACAGGGAATGGAGCCCGCTGGTGGCACCTGGAGCGGCACCGGGGTAACTCCAACGGGCCTGTATACCCCACCCAACACCGACCTGAAGGGCGGCATCTATACGCTTACCTACTCTTATAATATAGGTGGCTGCGTAAACTCTGATACAAGGCGAGTAGTACTAGCCCCTTCTCCTACTGTTAATTTTCCTCTGAACGTACCCGAGTGTACAGCGGCGCCACAATACACAGGCTTAGCCCCGTTCACGTGCTCCTTTCAGCCTGTGCTGGCGGGTGGCACCTACACTTGGGACTTTGGCGACGGTAGCCCCCTTTCCACGGAAGCATCCCCAACGCACCAGTACGTCAGCGCCGGCACATATAATGTAAAGCTGACGGCTCGCTATGCCAACTGTAGTGTGGAAACCGGCTTCGCCCCGGTAATAGTAGGCGACGTGTTCGTTCCCAACATCATCACGCCTGGCGACGATGATATCAAAAATGACACTTTTATCCCGCGCTTCAGCTGTCAGCCTGCCACTCTACGAGTCTTTACTCGGTGGGGCAATAAGGTGTACGAAACCGCTAATTATCGCAACGACTGGCGCGGCAACAATCTAGCTGACGGCCTCTATTACTACCACCTGCGCGACGCGGAAGGCCGCGAAGTGAAAGGCTGGGTTCAGGTAAAGCGGTAAGGCGCCACCCTCTGCTCTAGCGTCATCTTACATGAGTAGATAGAGAACGGAACTCCCGCGCAGAGTATTTCTGTTGGAAGATATAGTATAGTAGTACCCTATAGGTAGGGAGCCGCTACTATACTACCTGCCTTGTGAACTGGACTTCCAGCGGTGATGCTACTGCCTTTTCGGGTATAAGGCAGCCTCGCTAGGCCCCAAGCCATAGCCCCTTTGGATTCGCCGGGTATTTGTGCTATCTTTGCACTAGCAAACGAAAGACACGAACAGAGGGGACGGATAGTCCCCTCTTTCTTTTGCCACCCCGCCCATCGCTTGTATGAAACTCGACCGCGCCCATCTCGCTGAACTGCTGCAAGAAAGTCTGCCTACTGACGGCAGCTTGTTTGTAGTAGACCTAACCGTATCTGACGCCATTCGGCCCAAAGTAACTGTTACTCTCGACAGTGAGCAGGCGCTGGGCATTGACGAGTGCGCTCAAGTTAGCCGCCGTCTGGCCCGCCGGGTCGACGAAGTGTATGGTGAAGACGCCAGCTACACGCTGGAGGTAACTTCCCCCGGTGCTCACCAGCCCTTGCGCGACCCGCGGCAGTACACCCGTCACGTTGGTCGGTCCTTGGCGCTTAAGCTACAGGACGGCACTGAGAAAACTGGCGCTCTGGAAGCCACCGAAGCAGAAGGCATTCAGCTAGCAGAAGTGGTGAAGGAAAAGAACAAGAAAAAGACGCTACCCGCCGCCTTTATTCCCTACTCGGAAATTCAGGAAGCGCGCGTAGTCATCTCCTTTAAATAACATAACCCGCTGCGGACCCGCAGCCCCATCCGCTACCGGGCCCGCAACGCTATTAGAGTAACTAGCAAAACCAATGATTCCATGAACAGCAACGTGCTTATTGAATCGTTTGCCGAATTCGCCCGGTCCAAGAACATTGACCGCCCCACGATGATGAGCATCTTGGAGGAAGTGTTCCGCACCATGATCCGCAAGAGATACACCGATGACGCCAACTTCGACGTCATTATCAACGTGGATAAGGGCGACTTGGAAATCTACCGCAACCGCGAAATTGTAGACGATAACTCGGAGGATATTTGGGACCACGACAAAATTCCGCTGGCCGAAGCCCAAAAAATTGAGCCCGACTACGAAGTAGGCGAGCAGGTGGCTGAGGAAGTAAAGCTGGAAGATTTCGGCCGCCGTGCCGTGCTCATGGCCCGTCAGACGCTGATTCAGCGCGTGAAGGACCTGGAGCGCGACAACCTCTACCAACCTACAAAGACCAGGTAGGTGAAGTAGTAGTAGGCGAAGTTTACCAGGTATGGAGCCGTGAAGCCCTTATTCTTGATAAGGACGAAAACGAGTTGGTACTGCCCAAAGGCGAGCAAATCCCGAAGGACCGCTACCGCAAAGGCGACACCGTGCGTGCGGTAGTGCACCGTGTAGAAGTTATCAATGGTACACCCAAGATCATCATCTCGCGCGCTGCTCCGGCCTTCTTGGAGCGCCTGATGGAGCAGGAAGTGCCAGAAATCTATGATGGTCTCATCACGATTAAAAACATCGTGCGGGAGCCTGGTGAGCGGGCCAAGGTAGCTGTAGAAAGCTACGACGACCGTATTGACCCAGTAGGTGCTTGTGTAGGCATGAAAGGCTCACGTATTCACGCGGTGGTGCGGGAGCTGGAAAACGAGAATATCGACATCATCAACTACACCAATAACCTGGAGCTTTACATCGCTCGGGCGTTGTCGCCGGCTAAAATCGGCTCGATGAAGATAAACGAACAAACTGGCCGGGTTTCAGTGTTTCTGAAGCCAGACCAAGTGTCATTGGCCATTGGCCGGGGTGGTGCCAACATCAAGTTGGCTTCTCGCTTGGTAGGAATGGAAATTGACGTATTCCGCGAAGCAGAAGACTTTGAGGAAGATATTGCCCTCGACGAGTTCACCGATGAAATTGAAGGTTGGGTAATTGAAGAATTAAAGAAAATTGGCCTTGACACTGGCCGCGCCGTACTGGCGGTGAACAAGGAAGACCTTGTTCGTCGCACCGAACTAGAGGAGGAAACCGTGGAAGAATTGTTCCGCGTAATCCGTAACGAGTTCGAAGAGCATGACGAAGAGGGTCAGGTAGAAGAACAAAATTCCGGCGCCGCGCAATGAGTGCGCGGCGGCCGGTACGGCAAGGGCGTTAAATCAAGCCGGGTGGCGTGATTTAACCCCGCCCGGCAAGATTTAATGTAGTACCTTTGCAACTAGATAAGAGTATCGTTCGCGAGCATAGAATGGCGGAAGCAGCAACCAAACGGCTACAACAGGCGGCCAAAGACCTGAACGTTGGGCTTTCCACGATTGTGGATTTTCTGGCGGGTAAAGGGCATATCATCGAAAATAAACCCACGACGAAGCTAACGGGGGAGCAAGTCTCCTTGCTCAACAAGGCTTTCGAATCGTCGGCAAATGATAAAATCGAAGCTACCAAGCTCAGTCAGGCCAAACGCCAGAACGAGCAGGAAGTAGTTCCGCCCCGCCCCGCAGAGCCAGCAGCGCCCAAAGCAGCTGCTAGCCCCGCCACGCCCGTTTCGGCCCCAAAACCTGTTGAAACCCCACAGGCTGTAACTCCCCAGCCCACCCCGGCGGCGGCAGCTCCAGCAGCTCCGGCTGAAGACACTAACCGTGTTCCTGGCTTGAAAGTACTGGGCAAAATTGAGTTGGATGCGAAAGGACGTCCAGTGCCGCCGCGTCCGGCAGCACCTACACCTGCCCCCGCAGCACCTGCGCCCCCAGCGCCGGCTCCCGTAGCTGAAGCACCTAAGCCAGCGGCTCCGGCGCCAGTTCCGCAGCCGGTGGCTAAGCCAGCGGCTCCGGCGCCAACCCCGCCACCGGCACCAGTTCAGCAAGCACCTAAGCCTGCTGCACCTGCTCCCAGCCCAGTGGTTCAACCTGTAGCCAAGCCGGCTCCTGCTCCGCAACCCACGCCAGCTGCCCCACAACAGGCAGCTGCACCCGCGCCTAGCACGGCACCAGTTGCGGCAGCGCCAACTACCCCAACTCTTCCAGCAGCCCCCAAACAGGCTGCGCCAGCGCCTAGCGCTCCGGCTGCACCCGCAGTACCGGCTACTTCGGCGCCAGCTACCCCAGCCGCCGAGACACCGGCCCCTGCTGCCACCGAAGAGGCTAAAACCATTGTAGCAAAAGCCGACCAGCTAAAAGGTCTTACCGTACTCGGTAAGATTGAACTTCCCCTCGATTCTTCGCGGCGCGGTGGTGGACGCGGTGCGCGCCCAGTTGCTTCCTCTGATGTTCGGAAGAGTGGCCTCGGCCCCGATTCTAAGAAGAAGCGCCAGCGCATTCCAATGAATGGTCCCGCTACTCCTGGTCAGCAGGGTGGTGGTCAGGGCCAACCAGGTACCGGTCAGGGCAATCAAGGTGGCCAGGGTGGCAACCGTCCCGGCGGACCCGGTCAGCAGGATCGTCGTCCTGGCGGTCAAGGCGGCCAAGGTGGCAACCGTCCCGGTGGACCCGGTCAGCAGGATCGTCGTCCTGGCGGTCAAGGCGGCCAAGGTGGCGGCAACCGTCCGGCTCCTACCCCAGCTACGCCTGAGCAGAACGAAAAGCAGATTCAAGAGCAGATCAAGGCAACACTTGCTAAGCTCAGCGGTGGCCGTGGTGGTCAGCAAGCTAACCGTGCTAAATACCGCCGCGATAAGCGCGCCAACATTGCTGAAGCTGCTGACTTGCAGCGCCAGCAAAACGAGCTAGCCTCGAAGACGCTGAAAGTAACCGAGTTTATTTCGGCAAACGACCTAGCTTCATTCATGGACGTGTCGGTAAACGAGGTTATTAAGGTGTGCTTGAACATGGGCATGTTCGTGTCCATCAACCAGCGCCTTGATGCTGAGGCTATTACGGTAATTGCCGATGAATTTGGCTACGACGTAGAATTCCTAAGTGCAGAGGAAGAGGATACGGTTATTGAAATTGAGGATAACGAAGAAGACCTTCAGCCACGGGCTCCCATCGTGACCATCATGGGTCACGTCGACCATGGTAAAACCTCGCTACTTGACTACATCCGTAATGCCAGCGTAGCCAAAGGTGAAGCTGGTGGTATCACTCAGCACATCGGCGCCTACGATGTAATGACTAAGTCAGGCAAGCGGGTAACGTTCCTTGACACTCCTGGTCACGAAGCGTTTACCGCTATGCGTGCCCGTGGTGCGAAGATTACTGACATTGCCATTATCGTGGTAGCTGCTGATGACTCGGTGATGCCACAAACTAAGGAAGCTATCAATCACGCTCAAGCGGCCGGCGTTCCTATCGTAATTGCTCTCAACAAAATTGACAAGCCTGGTGCTAACCCCGACAAAGTGCGGGAAGAACTTTCGGCTATCAATGTGTTGGTAGAGGAATGGGGTGGTAAATACCAAAGCCAAGAGGTATCCGCCAAGACCGGTCTCGGTATTGAGGACCTTCTCGAAAAGGTGTTGCTGGAAGCCGAATTGCTCGACCTCAAGGCGAACCCAGACCGTAGCGCAGTAGGAGCAGTTATTGAAGCCTCGCTTGACAAAGGCCGTGGCTACGTAACTACCATCTTGGTACAAACGGGTACCATGCAGGTTGGTGATATTGTTCTGGCAGGACCACACTTCGGTCGTGTGAAAGCCATGACGGACCACCGCGGCAAGAAGATGAAGAAAGCTGGCCCGGCTACTCCGGTACAGGTTTTAGGATTGACTGGTGCACCACAGGCTGGTGACAAAATTCAGGTGATGGAAACGGAGCGTGAAGCCCGTGAACTAGCCACCCAGCGTCAGCAGCTAGCTCGCGAGCAAAGCCTGCGGACCAAGAAGCACATTACCCTCGACGAGATTGGTCGCCGCTTGGCTATCGGTTCGTTCAAGGAGCTTAACGTGATTGTGAAAGGTGACGTGGACGGCTCGGTAGAAGCACTGGCCGACTCCTTATTGAAGCTGAGCACGCCAGAAGTGGCCGTAAACATCCTCAACAAAGGCGTGGGTGCCATTTCTGAATCCGACGTACTCTTGGCCTCGGCCTCTGATGCTATCATCATCGGCTTCCAGGTTCGTCCCTCACAGAGCGCCCGCAAATTGGCCGAGCAAGAGCAGATTGATATCCGTCTCTACTCTATCATTTACAACGCCATCAATGAGGTGAAGGATGCTATGGAAGGCATGCTTGCTCCAACGGTGAAAGAAGTGGTAGTGGCCAACGCCGAGATTCGTCAGGTGTTCAACATCACCAAGGTAGGCACCATTGCCGGCTGTATGGTGACGGACGGTACCTTCACTCGCAAAACCAAGGTACGCCTTGTGCGCGATGGTATCGTGGTACACTCAGGCGAGATTCAGGACCTCAAGCGCTACAAAGACGATGTGTCGGAAGTACGCCAAGGGTACGAATGCGGTATCTCAATTAAGGGCTTCAATGACCTGCGCGAAGGCGATAACATTGAAGGCTTTGAAGAGCAAGAAGTAAAGCGGACGCTCTAAGCGCTGCTCAACAACGATAGGAAAAGCCTCAGTCTACTTCAGTAGGCTGGGGCTTTGTCGTTTTGTAGTGCTACTAGGGAAAAAGGTTACTGCCTCCTCTGATGCCGCAGATTCTTCTATCTTCGCACACTTTCTACACTAATCCTGCAAATATTTGGACTAAACTGCTACTACTCCATTGTACCTGCAACACCCTCCGCATGAAGATTCTTGCCCTTACCTGCCTGCTGCCTTTCGTTACCTTATTTCATAGTTCTGCTCAGGGGCAGGTTCCTGTGTTACGATCCGGTGGGCAAAACATATTGGCGAAGCCTAGTAATGCCTCTACGCGTAGCAGCACGAGCAAACATTCGGGAAGTTCCACTACCTATGCTACCCCTCCCTTCGGATCTAGCCAAACGAGCACTGATGGACTGTTTCGCGAGGGTACTACTGTAGTAAACCTGGGCCTTGGCTTAGGGATGGGGTACGGTTCCCATTTTCGCAGTGTGGATGCTACACCAGCAATGAGTATTTCGGCCGAACGCGGAGTACTGGAAGGAATAGGCCCCGGCGTGATTGGTCTTGGTGGTTTGATTGGGTATAAGGGATACCGCTACGACTATCCGGGGTCCGAATACAATGCTTCCTGGCGGAACATTGTTGTGCTTATACGAGGCACCTATCATTACGACCTACTCCAGGTTCCTAACCTAGATACCTACGTAGGCGCTAGCATAGGAGCCCGGTTCGAACACTACAAAGATACGTACCTGGAAACTGTGCCTGCTTCTGAATATGATCCAGGACTCGGTACCAAATTTGAAACTGGTGTTTTTCTAGGTGGGCGCTATTATCTAACCAACCGAATTGGAGCTTTTGCAGAACTTGGCTATGATATGAGCTATTTCAAGCTAGGCCTTACAGGTAGGTTTTAGGCAACATAGGTAACCAGCCAATCCGCTACGTGCACAACATGAAGTGAGCCAACCGGCTTCCGCATGTACCGTCCTACTTACCCAGCAATGAAAAAGCCCCAACGCGGTACGTTGGGGCTTTTCCTATTCGTAGCATGTATGAGTTCTGACTTACTTGAAGAACAAGAACCCATGCTTTTTCTTCTTGTGCTTTAGCGGTTTACCCTTAGGATCTACAAAGCCAGCGGCACGGGTCTGACCACGTTTTTGCCGGGCTGTACCAATGCGGTTGTCCTTAAACTTCTTTACCGTGAAACCACCGGCGCCCTTCTCGTACTGCCGCGCAGGACCGGAAGAGCGGCCGAAGCTCGTGTTGCCAGTACCTCCACCCGCACGGGCTTCCAGAATCTCCATCTGCTGGTCGCGCTTCGCTTCATCGGGATTCATGCTCATGCGTTGCTGCATCCGGGCAATGTCACCCGAGGAAGCCTTCCGCTTTTTGCGCAGCCCAGCCTCATCCGCTTTACGAGCCTGCTCAGAGCGCTCGGGGCTAGTAGATTGGGCATGAGCGGGGGCGGCCAACAGACCAGCAGCAGCAAACACTGCAACAACGAGCAGCTTCATCATGAGGAAAGAAGGTAGAAAAATCCGGTGGCCAGGAGGCCGGTGGCAACAACCTGGCCAGGAAGTTATTGCCCAGCAACGGGCAGGTGGGTAAGTTAGTTCAAATTTTCCTAGAACTTGTATGTCAGGCCAATACCTAGCGTTTCTTTGAATTGAATTCGGCGCCCCCGGTCGTCGGGAGTACCATCTTCGTTTCGGTCTAGGGGTACCAGTACGTCATCATCATACACCAGGTTAGTAGAGATACTGGCACTGATCAGCTTGTTGACCTTGAAGTTGATGAGGTTTTCCCAGTTGACGTCCACGTTCTGAGGATTATGAAAGTAGTTACTGAACAACTCTAGCCGTGTTTGGTACACGATGTTTTGCCCCAAGCTGCGGCGGTAGCGGGCATTCAGGTACGCGCCCAGCTCTTCGCGCAGCCGCTCCCCAGTTCCTCGAATAGGCGCATCCGTTGTATCACGGCGGGCAGCTTTTACTCCAAATGCTCCCGCGTCGGCTAGCGTGCGGTCAGCTACGATGGTGAACTTCCCGGTAATGGGAGATGCAAACACAGAGAAGTCGTCGTTGGGTTTGTATTCAACCCCCAGGGAAGTCAGAATATAAGCCGGTGCAAAAAAGCGCGACAATAGGGAGTCTGGCTTGTTAAGCGCCTTAGTGGGCGTGATCTGCGTTTTGAGGTTCATCTGCGCCGTGTACGAAAGCTTATTAGCGAACTGACGACCATAGCGGGCATTTAGCTCCAATCGGTCATCGTTTTTGCGCATGCGCGCCTTACCTGGCTTGAGCAGCCCATATACCATATCTGCTGCTAGGTCGAAAGTATGGTCGGCGCCACGGAAGTGCGCGTATACGTTGCCCAGAGCAAGCAACGATAAGGAACTTTGCCCACCAGCAGCCCAATTGCTTAGACTAACTTGACTGAAGTTGAGCGTGCCTACGCCCCCACGATGCCAGCCCCGGGCCGTGTCGACCTCAGTAGCCACTTTGTATGTGTAGACGGGCACCGGGCCCCGATTTGGAGCGGGCACTTGTGCTAGGAGGCACGGCGTGGACAATACTAGTATCAGGGTAATCGGCCACCTACTCCTTCCCACTACGTTCTTCATTTTCAACAGAACTACATTTTTGCGCAAAGAAAAGCCGGTCCTTGCTCCTTCCAGAGCAAAGGCCGGCTTTTCTTTGCCAGTATTACGGCTGCTACACCCGGGTACGAAGCGCGTCGCGAATTTCCATCAGCAGGGCCTGATCTTTCGTAGGGAGCGGATCGGCCACGGCTATTACCTCCTGCGGACGCTTGAAGCGGTTAGCTAGTTTCACTACCCAAAAAATCACGAAGGCAATGATGAGGAAGTAAATGACGGCGTTCAGAAAGTTGCCGTAGCTAACGATGGCGGCTTTCGCATCTTGGGCTGCCTTGAGGTCCTTATACTGCTGACCGTTAAGGGCAAAAAACTTCTCTTTGAAGTCAATTCCTTGGGTGAATACACTCAGAATGGGCATGATGATGTCATCCGTAAGCGAGGTTACGATCTTTCCGAACGCACTGCCAATGATAACGCCAATGGCCAGATCCAGCACGTTTCCTTTTGAAATAAACTCTTTAAACTCTGACACAAATCCCATAGTAGTGAGAAGGTTAACGGTGGAAACCAACAGCAATACGGGCAAATATATAGTTTTCATCAGCTAGTCCTACCGTTGTGCTTCTGCCAACAGCAAGCAAGTCCTGATGCGGTATACATAAGAAGGCGCTACCGTCACTTTCGCGGTGCACTCTTACATAAGGTCGCCTACCATACGGCCAGATAAGGCAGCAGCCACCGCAGGGCTTTTACAGTATCTTTACCCGCGTTCTAACTGCCCCATCCCTATCTACTTTTCGCATGGCCTCTTTCGAAAACCTGCTTTACGAACTAAATGCTGCTACTGGCATCCTTACGATTACCATCAACCGTCCTTCCAAGCTCAATGCGCTCAATGGCGCTACCATCGAAGAAATTCGGGGTGCCATGCAGCAAGCCTTGGACGACTCGGCAGTGCACGGAATCATTCTTACTGGTAGCGGCGAGAAAGCCTTTGTAGCTGGTGCCGACATTTCTGAGCTAGCAGCCCTAGACGAAATTGCGTCGCGCCGGGCGGCTGAGCGCGGGCAGGAGGCATTTTGCATGATTGAGGAAAGCTCCAAGCCCGTTATTGCGGCGGTAAATGGCTTCGCCCTCGGGGGGGGCTGCGAGTTGGCCATGGCTTGCCATCTGCGCGTAGCCTCCGATAACGCCCGCTTCGGGCAACCAGAAGTAAACTTGGGGCTGATTCCAGGCTACGGGGGCACCCAACGCCTCGTGCAGCTCATTGGCAAAAGCAAGGCCTTGGAGTTACTCCTCACCGCCGACCAGGTAAAAGCAGAGGAGGCACTGCGCCTGGGCCTAGTCAACCAGGTAGTTTCTCAGGCCGAGTTGCTGCCCTTCTGCGAGCAGTTGCTAACACGCATCCTCACGAAAGCGCCCCTTGCCCTGGGCATGGTAATCGACTGCGTAAATGCTTACTTCGACAAGGACCGGCATGGTTACCAGACGGAGGCCAATGCCTTTGCCCGCTGCTTCGCGTCGGAAGACTTCCGGGAAGGCACTTCCGCTTTCTTAGAGAAGCGCCCCGCTGCATTTACTGGCAAGTAAAAACACTCGTACGCGGCAGCCAGCATTACCTTCTAGGGATTCAGTGGGCAGGCTTGCATTGGTAGCGCACCTTTCTGAGCCGAGTATGTGCTTGGCCGAGTTTTCATCTTACAGTTTCAGTTTTTCATCGTATTGAATGAGTATTGCCAAGCGGCTGGCTTCCCAGACGGCCATTTATGGTGTCAGCAGTATTGTGGGCCGGGTACTCAATACCCTGT
Source organism: Hymenobacter sp. AT01-02 (assembly GCF_000961955.2). Classification (NCBI taxonomy): domain Bacteria; kingdom Pseudomonadati; phylum Bacteroidota; class Cytophagia; order Cytophagales; family Hymenobacteraceae; genus Hymenobacter; species Hymenobacter sp. AT01-02. Next base: position 169,809 of record NZ_JZIR02000028.1, on the reverse strand, counting down.
TGGTTCCGCTCTACACAAGCAGGTTTGTAGCCGCTGAGTATGGTATTGTAACAGGGCTATTCGCCTACGTGTCGTTTCTGAACGTGCTGTTCACCTACGGCATGGAAACTACCTACTTCCGCTTTGCTAACCGCCCCGGCACCGACCGACCAGAGTTGTACAACCGGGTAATGACCCTGCTGCTGCTGACCAGTGCGCTATTCACGGCTGGTTTGGCATTGCTGGCTAGGCCACTCATGAGCTTGCTGGCCCTGCCGCCGGGCCATGAGCGGTACGCCGTCTGGATTGCTTTCATCCTGGGTTTAGATGCCGTAGCAGCTATTCCCTTTGCCCGGTTGCGTCTGGAGAATAAGGCCCGTCGATTCGCGGTTATTCGCTTCGCCAATATTCTGATGAATGTGGGCCTGAATCTGTTCTTCATTGTATTTTGCCCGGATATTTTGGCGGGTAAGTACTTGGCTGGCCTACGGCCTCTAGTAGAACAGTTATACGATCCTAGCATTGGGGTAGGCTACGTGTTCCTCTCGAACCTAGCGGCCAGTGCCTTCACGCTCGTTCTACTGGCGCCCGAGTTGCTAGCGGTGCGGTTCCGCCTGAATTTGGAACCGCTCCGGCCGCTGTTGCGGTATGCCTACCCTATTATGCTGATGGGGCTGGCCGGCATGGTCAATGAAACGCTAGACCGGATTTTGCTGCCGCGGTGGCTACCAGAAGGCTTTTACCCGGGACGTAGCAACCTAGCAGCCGTTGGTATTTATGGGGCGTGCTATAAGATTAGCATCCTGATGAACCTCGTGATTCAAGCTTTCAGGTACGCGGCCGAGCCGTTCTTTTTTGCTCAAAGTAACGAGAAAAACTCCCCACACACGTTTGCGCTGGTGCTCAAATGGTTCACGTTGTGCTGCGCCATGCTGTTCGTTGGTGTAAGCATTAATGTGGAGCTAGTGGCCCGGGTATTTCTGCAAAGGCCCGAGTACTTAGAAGGCTTGAGTGTAGTTCCGGTTCTGCTGCTAGCCCAACTGTTTCTGGGAGTGTACTGGAATCTTTCGGTGTGGTTCAAGCTCACCGACAAAGCCTACTATGGTGCCTACATAGGTTTTGCGGGGGCTGTACTCACCATCGTTCTAAACTTCCTGCTCATTCCCATAATCGGCTATATGGGGTCTGCTTTAGCCACCTTGGCCTGCTATTTTATGATGGCGGCTATCTGCTGGTGGCTAGGAGATCGGCACTTCCCGGTGCCTTACCCCGTAGCGCGCTTGCTCATATGGCTGCTTGTTGCAGTAGGCGTAGTAGCAGTTAGCTGGTGGGCGCCCATTAGTGAGGGTTGGGGACGCTACGGGTTCCATGCCCTCCTCACCCTAGGATTTGTGGGGCTAGTAGCCGCCGTGGAAGGCCGGCGGTTGAAAGCTCTCTAACTACTAATCTTTTCCAGTTCCTCGTTTGAAGATAGGGCCTTACTAACATGCTAGTAAGGCCCTATCTTCTTTCTGCTGAGAACTGGTACCGACAAAAGCCAGCTGAGGCGCTGCGAAACACTCTTAATTCCTGATGATTTTTCCATTGTCGCGCCCAACTGTTGCCTGATTAAACACAACTGTACGCCCCCTAGCTAGCGCATATAGCTGCACAGCAGATTACAATACTAGCCTTGAATTATACCTGAGAATAACTTGCTTTGTGCGCTGGTAGCCTTTCAAGGCACCCTTGCTTGCCGCTTTCAAGTTACAAGCTTCTATATTTTCTGGGAGCAACCGCCGCCGGGCCTACGGTCTGGGCTGCTCACTTTTGTTTTGGGTACTTCCCTGCTGTTCTTTCGCTTATGCTCCTTCCCGTCATCAACCAGTCGCGCCATGCGCTGCCCGAGTACCAAACTGCCCACGCGGCTGGTCTGGACGTACGGGCCAACCTCACCGAGCCGGTTACGTTGAAGCCCCTGCAACGTGCTTTGGTACCTACTGGTTTGTTTGTAGAAATTCCGGTGGGTTACGAAATGCAAGTACGCCCCCGCAGCGGCCTAGCATATAAGCACGGAATAGGTATTGTAAACAGCCCAGGCACTATCGATGCCGACTACCGTGGAGAAATCAAAGTCCTCCTCGTTAACCTTTCCGACCAGGATTTCGTGGTGCAGGATGGGGAACGAATTGCTCAGCTGGTAGTTGCGCGACACGAAACGGTGCAATGGCAACCCGTGTCAACCCTCAGTGAAACTTCACGGGGAGCGAGCGGCTATGGTAGTACAGGCCAGCAGTAGTCAAACTGGTTCTTTTTTTCTTAATATTCGGTGGCCAAAATCTAGTTATCATTGCTAATTAGTTGGCCTTCGCCTCCCACAGACGAGACATTCTTTCCTGCGTACAAGTAATTTCTTAACTCCCGAATACCCTCACCTCTATGAAAATCATCGTTCCGATGGCCGGCATGGGCAAGCGCATGCGCCCGCATACCCTCACTGTTCCCAAGCCTCTTATTCCTATTGCTGGTAAGCCCATCGTACAGCGCCTCGTAGAGGACATTGCCAAAGTCTGCGGCGAACAAGTAGACGAAGTAGCTTTCATCATTGGCCGCTTTGGGGCGGAAGTAGAGAAGAGCCTAGTAAAGATTGCTGAATCAGTGGGTGCCAAGGGCACTATTCACTACCAAGACGAGCCCCTAGGTACGGCCCACGCCATCCTGTGCGCTCAGTCGGCCCTGAGTGGCCCGGTAGTAGTAGCTTTTGCCGACACCCTTTTCAAAGCCGATTTCATCCTGGATTCTTCGGCCGAGGGCACCATCTGGGTGCAGCGCGTAGATGATCCTAAGCCGTTCGGGGTAGTAAAGCTCAACGAGGAAGGCCAAATCACGGACTTCGTGGAAAAGCCCGAGACGTTTGTGTCGGATCTGGCCATTATCGGCATCTACTACTTTAAGAATGGCGACTACCTGAAGAACGAGCTGCAATATCTGCTCGACAATGACATCAAGGACAAAGGCGAGTTCCAGCTCACCAACGCCCTTGAGAACATGAAGAACAAGGGCACTACCTTCGTACCTGGCCGTGTAACGGAGTGGCTCGACTGCGGCAATAAGGATGCTACCGTGTACACCAACCAGCGCTACCTGGAGTACCTGCAGGAGCGGGGCGAAAACTTAGTAGCCGAATCCGCCAAGGTGACTAATTCCGTATTGATTCCGCCAGTATACATCGGTGAGGGCGCCATCATTACTGATTCTGTGGTAGGACCACACGTATCGTTGGGTAGCCAAAGCAACGTGCGCGGTTCGGTGCTGTCTAATAGCATTGTACAACAATCGGCCTCCGTGTTTCATGCCAACGTTACAAACTCCATGATTGGCAACCACGCCACCGTGGCAGGTACTCCCGACGACTTGAGCCTAGGCGATTATAACACACTCCGCGTGTGATATTTTTGCCTCTCCTGACGTTGCAGTAGCGCGGCCCTTGTGGCCCTGATGTTGTGTTAGGCTGTATCTTGCTTTCTACCAACCGCGGCTACTGGGCCGCGCTGCTGCGTTCATGAGTCAAAAAAGTGCTTTTATTCTGCTCTTGCTCGGCCTACTAGTGGCCAGTCCGGGGCACGCCCAGCGGCAGCCCTCGGCACCTGCCATCAGCAAGCCGAGCCCAGCCAAGCCAAAAAAGCTTAGTCGGAAAGAGCGCAAAGAGCTAGCTCGCCGGGCCGAGATTGAAGTTGTTCAATCACAAGGCCGTCAACTATCGGAAAAGGACCGCGAAATCAGCGAGTCCTTTTTCGTAGATGGCATTCGGTATCTGCTGCTGGAGGATTACAACAAGGCATTGGAGCGGCTGCTGAAGGCGTATGCCTTAAACCCAGCTAACGCGGCCATCAATTACAAGATTGCCGAAACCAACATGCTGAGCGGCAACTTGCAGGATGCAACTAACTTTGCGCAAGCAGCTGTAAAGCTCGACTCAAAGAATGCCTATTACCATTTGCTGCTAGCCCAGATTTACGGTAGCCAGAAGCAGTACGACCAAGCGGCCCAGGTATACACAACCCTGATTCGCGACGTGCCTGACTCGGGCTACTACCTCTTCAACTTAGCCGATTTGTACATCACGCAGGGCAAGCTGAATGAAGCGCTAAGCACCTTTAATCAGGCCGAAAAACAGTTTGGGCCGCTGGATGAGATATCCTTCAAGCGGCAGCAGATTTACCTCAAGCAAAACAACCTTGACAAGGCGCTGCAGGAAGGCGAGAAGCTAGTGCAGGCCAACCCCGATGAGGTGCGCTACGTGCTGGCACAAGCACAAATGTATGCGGCTAACAACCGTTTTCCAGACGCCATTCGGGTAGCGGAGCAGGCGCTGAAAGCAGAGCCAGAAAATCCGCAGGCCCGTATGATTCTGGCCGATATTTACCGCCAGCAGAATAACCCTACGGAGTCGCAGAAGCAAATCAAGCTCGCGTTTGAGAGCCCCGCACTCGACGTTGACAACAAGGTGCGGATTCTGGTAGATTACATCAAGCAGCTTCCCAATCCTGCCCTTACCCAGCCCGCCCTAGAGCTGGCCGCTATAACCACCCGGGTACACCCTAAAGAAGCCAAAGCGTTTGCCATTGCAGGCGACATCCAGACGGTAACCGACCACAAGGCGGAAGCCCGCTCCAACTATATGAAAGCTATTCGGCTGGACAACTCCCGCTTCCAAATTTGGCAGCAGGTAGTCCTGATTGATGCCGAACTGAACCAGACGGACTCCTTACTGCGCCACACCGACCAAGCGCTTGAGCTTTTTCCTAATCAAGCGCCCCTGTGGTTTTACAACGGCGTGGCGCACATTCTGCGCAAGGACGCGAAAAAGGGAGTTAAGTCGTTGGAGTATGGTCGTAAGCTAGCCACCGACAATCCGGAACTACAAGCGCAGTTCGATACCCAGCTAGGCGATGCCTATCATGAGTTGAAAGACTACGCTAAGTCGGACGCCGCGTATGATGCGGCATTGGTGTTCGACGCCAACAATGCCCAAGCCCTAAACAACTATAGCTACTACCTCTCTCTGCGAGGAGAAAAGCTTGAAAAAGCCAAAGAGATGTCGGGTAAGCTGGTGAAGCAGAATCCCGACAATGATACCTACCTCGACACGTACGGCTGGGTATTATACAAGATGAAGGACTACGCAGGTGCCCGCCAGCAACTCGAAAAAGCCCTAAAAACCTCCCGCGACGCCACCGTAGTAGAGCACTATGGCGACGTTCTGTACCAACTAGGCGAAAAGGAGAAGGCCCAGGCCGAATGGGAGCGCGCCCAGAAGCTGGGTGGTGCTTCCCCCTTAATCGACCGTAAGATTAAAGACAAGAAACTGTATGAGTAAGCGTTTTCCGTTGGCCGTGTTTTGCGCCGTTGCGTTGCTGAGTGGCTGCCAGCGTAAGCTAGCCCCCACGGCCGCGCCCCCCGTGTCAACGAAGGCCCCGGAAACGGTGAAAGCCACCAACGTGGAGTTTCGCTACCTTAAGGCCAAGGGGAAAGTTAATATTGATGTTCCTGGCCTACAGCAAGCAGCTAACCTGAACGTACGCATTCGTAAAGACAGCGTAATTTGGCTGTCGGCCTCGCTTGGCATTGAAGGCTTCCGCGCTTACATCACTCGCGACTCGGTGAAAGTATTGTTTCCCTTGCAGCGGCAGTACTACGTTGGAGATTATGCTTACCTCAGCCAACTGCTGAATGTGCCCGTGACATTTGAGCGAGTACAGGCCCTGTTGCTAGGCGACTACCTTCCGGCTAGTCCGCCCAATGTGCAGCCCACTGTGAGCACAGAAGGCGACCAGCAACGCGTGCAGTACGAGCAGCAGGGCATTCTGGTGCAGCAGCTTATTGACCTACCAAAAAAGCGCGTGCAGCAATTAAACGTGCAGGAACAGGCCACGCAGAATACATTGAACATTGAGTACACTGATTTCCAGCCGTTGGAGCCTCGCAACCAATTGTTCGGTCATACTACTACTCTCAAAACCACCCAAAAAGGTGCCCCCGCAACTGTGGTTGTAACCTACCGGAACGTAGACTTAGATAAAGAGCGCCTGTCGTTCCCCTTCTCGGTACCGAAAGGCTATGCGCGCAAGAAGTAAGTATTGGCTGGCGTGGCTGGTGGTACTAGCAGTAGGGCATTTGAGTACGCCTAGTGTGGCGCAGCAGCGTACTACTCGGAGTAAAACCAGCACTGGCACGCGCAAAACCAAAGCGCAGTTGGAGCGTGAGCGGCGCGCCACGGTACGCCGTATTCAGGAAGCTAGCCGCATTCTGGAGCAAACGCAAAAACAGAAAGAAGCCTCCGTAGGTCAGCTCAATGCCCTCAAGGAAAAGCTCACGGTACAGCAGGGCGTTATCAAGAATATCAGCAATGAGCTGCGCTACATTGAAACCGATGTGGTACAGACCGAAGGCCAGGTGCAGCAAACACGCCAAAACCTGGAGCAACTAAAAGCTGAGTATGCCCGCCTGATTTACATCGGCTCCAAGACGGCCAATAGCTACAATCGGGTGATGTTTCTGTTCGCCTCAGAATCATTCAACCAGTTTATGCTGCGGTTGCGTTACATCCAGCAGTACGCGGAAGTGCGTAAAGCCCAGGCTGCCCAGATCAGTAGCACGCAGCAGCGTCTCAGCCAGCAGCTCGCGGGATTACAGGAAAAGAAACAGGAAAAAGGCAGCCTTCTTAACAACCAGCTGTCAGAAAAGCGCAACCTTATCACGCTTAAAACGCAGCAGGATCAGGTTGTTACCAAACTCAGCCAGCAGGAAGAAAGTCTACGGCAAGAGTTAGCCGCTAAACAGCAGGCCGTTTCCCGGCTCGATAATTTGATTGCCCAGCGAGTACGCGAAGAAATTGCGCGTGCGGCCCGCTTAGCGGCCCGTCGGGCGGCGGCCGCAAAAGCGGCGGTTAGCCGTACTGCTACGGCCACAGCTCCTACGCGCAGCCCTGGCGCTACTAGCCGTACGAGTCCTACGGCGGCCGCCGAGGCCGAGGCCGAAGCTGCGGCAGAACGAGTAAACCGGGTTACCCTGACGCCGGAAACGGCAGAACTAGCCTCCTCCTTCACCGACAACCGGGGCCAGCTACCGTGGCCCGTTAGCAAAGGCTTTATTTCTCAGCGCTTTGGCCGCCACAATCACCCGGTGCTGCACAATGTAGTAGTAGAAAACCGAGGCGTCGATATTCAAACGAGTGCTGGCGAACCAGTACGGGCCGTGTTTGACGGTAAAGTACTGACGGTGGCTAGTGTTCCTGGCATGAACACCATTGTAATGGTGCAGCACGGTGACTATTTTACGGTGTACGCCAAGCTGCGCAGCGTGAGCGTAGCCGAAGGCCAAGTGATTAAGGCCCGCCAACCAATTGGCACTGTATACACGGACGCCGAAGGAACTTCGGAGGTACAGTTTCAGGTCTGGCACAACAGCTCAAACTTGAACCCGGAGAACTGGCTGGGTCATAAGTAAGGCTGCTCACGTATTCTGGTAGATCAAAAAAAAACACCGTACAGCATACGGTGTCTTTCTGAGCTATGAAAACAAACTTAGCTACCAGTACTTCCGTCCCAGAGCATCCAAGAAAAAGCTTGTCAGCTGGGGGTGAAACTCCCGATAACATGACGAAAGATAGCAGTGGCCTGGGGCTGATGCTACTGCAATTCGCCGAATTAACTGATTCCCTCGGTGAACACTATATTTTCTATCCGACACATGAGGCAATCTATTTCAAGGTTCATTAAATCAGGTTCAAGCGACTCAGCAGGGTAGCTTTGTAGGAGCTACCAATGGGCACTGGAATTACGCTAGTTGCTTGGTCGGAACTATGGCCCATTTCTACCACTACCGCGTCTGACTCAATGGCGATAATACGGTCGAGGCGCACGATGTATTTGCGGTGTACCCGCGCAAAGTTGCGTACGGGCAGCTTGGATTCCAGCTCTTTCATGGTGCTGTACACCGTGTACCGCTCCCGTCCAGTATAAATATTCACGTAGTCGCCGAGGGCCTCCACGTACCGAATATCAGCCGTAATTACACGCAGCAGTTTGTGGTCCTGCTTGATAAAAATCTCCGTTTGCCCCCCACTGGAGTAAATAGATTCTGCGGCGTCGTTAGCCATTTGCAGCAGGCCTTCCAGCTTACGCTGCTCTTGCTCCAGTTGAATTCGTGCCCGGCGTAGTTCCAAGTGCGCTACTACTTCGCGTGCTAGCACCTGCAACGCATCGCGTTGGGCGTCGTTGAGGCGGCGTGGCACCGAATCAATGGCGCAGATAGTACCCAGCGGCTGCCCTTCGGGTGATAGCAAGGGCGCACCCGCGTAGAAGCGGATATTGGGGTCGCCGGTAACTAATGGGTTAGCTTGAAATAAAGGATCGAGCTGAGCATCCTCTACTTCGTACACGTTCTCGGCCAGCATGGCATGCTGGCAGAAAGCGTGCTCACGGGCCGTGCTTTGTAAAGAGTCTAAGCCAATTCTAGCTTTAAACCACTGGCGCTCCTCATCAATGAGCGTTACGGCTGATGTAGGAGTATTGCAGATGTACGCCGCCAGCCGCACTAGGTCATCAAAAGCTTTTTCAGGCGGGGTATCGAGAATTTGATAGGCACGCAACGCTTCCAAGCGGCTATCCTCATCCTCCGGGTGCAAAACGGACGGGGTGGGAGCCTTGGGAGCAGTAGAGGGGCGCAATTTAGCAGGCATTAACGCGGGAAAGTTCAGGTTAGAAACTGTAGGTCGAAACGTAGCGCATTCAATAGTATAGCCGCTACCCTCAGCAAATTAGGCAAGCATTGGCAGTTGTTACCCGTAGGAAACGCTGAACGCAAAAGTTTGCCCGCCGAAGGCAAGGGATTTCTAGATTGTATCCAAGCTCGCACTTAGGGGTAACGTAAAGTATCTAGCCGCAGGGAACTGATTTTAAAATTATGAGGTACCTTTACCAATCCTGAACCGTACAAAGCTGCGTACACTTAGCTTTGACACCCAAACTGGCCTTTTGGCTCCCCACTCTATGAACTTTGCCACCCTCTTGCTTGGAATCGGCGGTCTTGGCGGCACCGAACTTCTTCTCATTGGTCTCGCCATTATCCTGTTGTTTGGGGCCAAGCGCATCCCGGAGCTATTCCGCGGTATGGGTCAGGGAATTCGTGAATTTAAGGACGCTTCGAAAGAAGAGAAACCTGAGTTTCGTGACCGGCCCATCAACCCTAATGATCCTACCCAGCCACGCCTCTAATTGATGTTAACCATGCAAACGCCCCTTTTCCTTTTCTTAGGCGACTTAGGTGGTGGTGAGATTATGCTCATCATGGTCGTGATTTTGATTTTCTTTGGCGCCAACAAAATTCCTGAGCTGGCCCGTGGCCTTGGCAAGGGCATTCGTGAGTTCAAAGATGCTTCTCGTGAAATTCGTAGTGAGATAGAAAACGCTGGTCAACCTCAGCAACCCTATCAGCAGCAACAGCCCTACCAGCAGCAGTTCAACCAACAGCCCGCGTACGAGGCGCCCATTCAGCCGGCACACCCCGTAACGGATGCCCCTGCGGCTGCTCCTTTGGCACCGCCCATGGATGGTGGTATTACTACGCCTCCGCCCGCACGCACGGAAGAACGCCCTCGCCTTGACCAAGTGAACTAATATCTTTCTTTGATTTGAGACGCTTTACCTCTCTCACGGAAGTTCGTAACGAGCTGACGGCAGGCACTTTGTCCTGTCGCCAGCTCGTGGAGTATTATCTGGATAACATCCAGCGCAAAAGCCATCTGAATGCTTTCTTGGAAGTGTGGCCGGAGGAGGCCCTTGCCCAAGCCGAAGCCGTGGATGCCAAACTAGCGGCCGGAACGGCGGGCAAGTTGGCAGGCATGGTAGTAGGGCTGAAGGATGTGCTGGCCTACAAAGACCACGCCCTGCAAAGCAGCAGCCACATTCTAGATGGTTTCAAGTCTTTGTTCACGGGTACGGCTGTGCAGCGCCTGCTTGATGAAGATGCCATTTTCATTGGCCGCCAGAATTGCGACGAGTTCGCAATGGGGGCGTCTAACGAAACATCCTACTTTGGGCCGGCCCGTAACGAAATCGACCCCGACCGCGTGCCGGGAGGGTCTTCTGGGGGCTCGGCCGTAGCGGTACAAGCCGACTTATGTCTAGCGTCTATCGGCTCCGATACGGGGGGGTCAGTACGGCAGCCTGCCGCTTTCTGTGGTATTGTTGGTTTCAAGCCTACCTATTCGCGCATTTCGCGCTACGGCCTGATTGCGTACGCATCTTCCTTTGACCAGATTGGTACCCTGACTCGCTCAGTGGAAGATGCAGCCCTGCTGCTTGAAGTGATGGCTGGGGCCGACAACTTCGACAGCACAGCTAGCCAGCGCGAGGTACCTGCTTACAGTGAACTGATGACGCCGGCGCCTCATTACCGCATCGGCTACATACGCGACTGCCTGGAACGCCCGGGCCTTAACCCCGAGATTAAAGCCGCTACGGAGCAAGCCTTGGATGTGCTGCGCGGGCAAGGCCATGTGGTTGAAGCAGTAGATTTCCCCTATCTAGACTTCATCGTACCAACGTACTACATCCTCACCACAGCCGAGGCCAGCTCTAACCTGAGCCGCTATGATGGGGTGAAGTTTGGCTACCGTGCTTCGGATGCCACCGACCTGGAGTCATTGTACAAGAAAACCCGCTCCCAGGCTTTGGCCCCGAGGTACAACGGCGCATCTTGCTGGGCACTTTCGTACTCAGCGCCGACTACTATGACGCCTACTATACCAAGGCCCAGCAAGTACGGCGGCTAATCAAAGAGAAAACCGATGAGTTGTTGCGTGAGTACGACTTCTTAGTTCTACCTACTACTCCTACCACCGCCTTCCGCATTGGCGACGTGAACAAGGATACTCTTGCCATGTACTTGGCTGATATTTTTACGGTACAGGCATCATTGGCAGGTGTGCCAGCTATTTCGGTGCCAGCAGGACAAGACTCGCAAGGGCTACCGATTGGCTTGCAGATTTTGAGTGGAGCGTTTCGCGAAGAGCATCTGCTTGCCTTTGCTGGCTCCGTTACGGAATCATTGGCTCCGGCGCTAGCCTAGTTTACAGCGCGTATAGATACCCCGGAGGTAGATGCTCTGGCTTGGTAGAATCACGATATCTAAGGGTTCGGTTCTAGCAAGTCGTAGCGTACCTCCGGGGTATTTACGCTAGGTCCTTACTCGGCTTGTACCTGAGCAGGTAAGTTTTTCACTGCCCGTTGTTACATTTGAAGATGCGCTGGTCTGATGGTCAGCGTTTTGCACCTACTGGATCATCTACCCCAGTTTAGTATGTAAGATGAAGAAGTCGTTGCTGCGCGCTGCCGCCCCTGTTTTGTTGGCTTTCTCTTTGGCTCGTCCGGGGGCGGCTCAGGTACGTCCATCCTTGCCGCTTCCTCCCAATGCGGGTACAGTGCCCGCCGCGGAGGACTCTATGCAGGTACAGTTGGAGCTACTCCCCGACTCATTGGTGGTAGCACCCGTTGATTCCAGCAAACTGCTCTGGATGCGCACTCCACCCGAGTTGCGCGACTTGGTAGGAGACCGAATCATGTGCTTTGAGACAGATGTACCACATGCTTTCAACCCGTCGGTCTTAGCGTTTGTACGCCTCTTTACGGAACGACAGCGCGGGTATACCCAACGCGTCTTGGAACGCGAAAACCTGTACTTTCCGCTCTTTGAGAAATACTTAACGAAGTACAACCTACCCACCGACCTGAAATACTTGGCCGTGGTGGAGTCGGCGCTGATTCCTACGGCTAAGTCGCGGGTGGGTGCAACGGGGCTCTGGCAGTTTATGGGTCCTACGGCTAACGACTTGCGCCTCCGCCGCGACGACTGGGTGGACGAGCGTATGAATCCGGAGAAGGCGACGGAAGCCGCGTGCAAGCACCTGCGTTACCTCTACGGTGTATTTCACGATTGGGAGTTAGTACTAGCTGCTTACAATTGGGGAGCAGGCAATATGCAGCGCGTATTACGCCGCACTGGCAAAAAGACGTACTGGGACGTACACGCAAACTTGCCCGCTGAGACCCGCAACTATGTTCCCACCTTCACGGCCATCATGTATGCCATGAAGTATGCCAAGGAGCACCAGCTGCACTCCCCTACTCTGCGCTACCAGTACGCCGAGACTATGGACACCCTCCAATTAGGTGGCCATGCCTTCGACTTGACCCGGTTGGCCCGCGCCTGTGGCTACCCCGATTCTATGACGCTGATGCGCCAGAATCCAGAATTACGCAAGCCGTGGCTTCCAGAAGGCTACCGACCTTATACGGTGCAGCTACCTGCGGCCGTCCGGCCAGCCTTGGCTTTGGTAGATCGAGCTACGCTATTCGATTATTGTCGCCCGCCAGCGGAGTTGCCCACGCTTCTGGCCCCACGACCGGTTCGCATCAGTGGCGTAGAGCCCTTCCCTACTCGTACGTTACTAGCGAATGGCGCACCCCGAGAAGCTACCCCCGATGAGCAACCCCGCTACCGTCGGCTCCGCCACACGGTTCGTCGGGGCGAAACAATTGCTTCCGTTGCGGCTCGGTACGAAGTAAGCCAAGCGCAAGTGCGTCGCTGGAACGAGTTGCGCAAAGGGCAGCCGTTAACGCCCCGCCGTCAACTAGTGCTTTTCGTTCCCCTGCCGCCAACTGCTCCTACTGAAACTAGCGCAGTGGCATCTGCAGCACGCCGACCGGCAACGATGGAAAGCCGGGCACCCCAAGTTGGAAGGTAGGCGTCCTTCGCACTACTCCGCTTATTGCAACGAGTACAGCCGAAGACACTACCGCTCCCGAGCCTACTAAGCCAGAGCGCGGGTCTCGCTCAGGAGCCAAGGCTACTCGGAGCGAAAACACCGAGGTAGTGCGTGCTACCGCTCCTGACACCGCCGAACCTGCTGCCGAGGAATATGTAGTACGGCGGGGTGACTTCCTGGAGAAGATAGGCCGCGAAAGGGGAATTACCGTAGCGCAACTGATGGCTTGGAACAACCTTAGTTCTGTGGCCGTGATGCCCGGACAAAAGATTCTTCTGCACGCCCCAGCACAAACGGACGATGCGCCGCCAACTGCTGCCCTTGCCACTGCTCAGCCTACGCGCACGGCTTCTTCAGCGTCTGCCTCTCGGACCGAGCCCACCGGCAAGGTCTTGCCCCCGAAAGTATACTTGGTACAACCCGGCGATACGCTTTATAATATCTCACGTCGCTACCAAGGTGTCACCGTCGAAAAACTACGCCGGCTCAACAATCTGAAATCCGACGATGTGAAGCCAGGTCAGAAACTACTGGTAGCTAGCTGAGAAAGTAGAGGAACAAATAAGTACGAGAACGAACGCTAAGGCAGAGGCTTCTTCCAATTAGCAACTCGCCAGCAGCTTTACACGGCCTCATCCTGAGCTATTTACAAGCCCCATACTTCTCCGGTACGGGGCTTTGCTTTTCAGTAGCTGGTCTGTTAAAACTTTGATTCCGGACGATTTCGCCCCAACTTGCCCTATTATACTCCACCCGAGTATTCACCCGTTGCCACCCGAGTATGCTTAAAATCAATAAACAGGACGCCCTGAACTACCACTCGCAGGAGCCCGCCGGCAAGATTGAAGTAGTGCCCACCAAGCCCGTCAGCACCCAGCTCGATCTGGCCCTGGCCTACTCGCCCGGCGTGGCCGAACCCTGCAAAGCCATTGCGGCCAACCCCGACGACGTGTATAAGTACACGGCCAAGGGCAACCTGGTGGGCGTCATCAGCAATGGCACGGCGGTGCTGGGCCTGGGCAACATCGGCCCCGACGCGTCCAAGCCCGTGATGGAAGGCAAAGGCGTGCTGTTCAAGAAGTTTGCCGGCATCGACTGCTTCGACATTGAGATTGACGCCACCGACCCCGACGAGTTTATCCGCATCGTCAAGTCGTTGGAGCCCACGTTCGGGGGCATCAACTTGGAGGACATCAAGGCCCCCGAGTGCTTCCGCATTGAGACGGCCCTGCGCGAGCAGATGAACATTCCCCTCATGCACGATGACCAGCACGGCACGGCTATCATTTCGTCGGCGGCTCTGCTCAATGGTCTTGAGCTAGTAGGTAAGCGCATCGAGGACATTCGGCTGGTCGTCAGTGGGGCAGGCGCTGCGGCTGTCAGCTGCCTCCGCTTGTACCTGGCACTGGGCTTAAAGCGGGAAAACGTGGTAGTGTTCGACAAGGACGGCATCATCACACCCGAGCGCACGGACCTGGCCGACATGCAGCTGTTCTTTGCCACCCAGCGCCCCATTCGCACGCTGGCCCAGGCCATGGAAGGCGCGGACGTGTTCTTGGGCTTGTCGGCGGCCAATGTGCTGCCAGCCGAGCTGCTGCTGAAGATGGCCGACAACCCCATTGTGTTTGCCCTGGCTAACCCCGACCCCGAAATCGGCTACGAGGTGGCCATGGCCACCCGCCCCGACATCATCATGGCCACCGGCCGCTCCGACCATCCCAACCAGGTCAACAACGTGCTGGGCTTTCCCTACATCTTCCGTGGGGCCCTGGACGTGCGCGCCACCGAAATCAACGAGGCCATGAAGCTGGCCGCCGTGAAGGCACTTTCGGATCTGGCGAAGGAGCCAGTGCCGGATATGGTAAACAAGGCTTACGGTGACAACACGCTCACCTTTGGTCGCACCTACCTCATTCCCAAACCCCTGGACCCGCGCCTAATTACGGCGGTAAGCCCGGCGGTAGCCAAAGCCGCCATGGAAAGCGGCGTGGCCCGCGTGCAGATTCCCGACTGGTTTGCGTATGAAGATGAGTTGCGTGCTCGTCTGGGCGTCAATCAGAAGCTGATGAACCGCATTACGCAGGCCGCCCGCAACAACCCCAAGCGCGTCGTATTCGCCGAAGGCGACACCTATAAGATTCTCAAGGCGGCGCAAATCCTGCATGATGAAGGCATTGCCTTGCCCATTCTGTTAGGAAACCGCCAGAAGATTGAGCGCTTGGCCCTTGAAAATAACCTCGACCTAGAAGGCTGTCAGATTATTGATATTCTACAGGAAGAAGCTAAGCGGGAGGAGTACGCTGAGTTGCTGTACCAGAAGCGCCAACGCCGCGGTATTACGCTCTACGAAGGCCGCCGCCTACTACGGGAGCGGAACTACTACGGCTCAATGATGCTAGAAACCGGCGAAGCTGATGCTTTCATCACGGGTTTGAGTAAGGACTACGGCAAGAGCATTGTGCCGGCACTGCAAGTGATTGGTGTGGCCGATGACGTGAAGCGGGTAGCTTCCATGTACATTATCCAGCACAAGAAGGGCCCATACTTCTTCGCCGATACCACCGTGAACATTGACCCTTCGGCCGAAGAAATGGTGGGCATCATTGGTCTTACGGCGGGTGCCGTGCGGTTCTTCGATGTGGAGCCCCGCGTGGCGGTCATCAGCTACTCCAACTTTGGCTCAAACCCCGGCGACCTGCCTGATAAAGCTCGGCGGGCAACTGAGCTAGCCAAGCAACGCTACCCCGAGCTGATTCTGGATGGCGAGATGCAGGCCAACACCGCTCTTAACTCAGAGCTGCTACGGGAACAGTACCCCTTCTCGCCTTTGGCTGAAA
This sequence comes from Hymenobacter sp. AT01-02, assembly GCF_000961955.2. Taxonomy (NCBI): domain Bacteria; kingdom Pseudomonadati; phylum Bacteroidota; class Cytophagia; order Cytophagales; family Hymenobacteraceae; genus Hymenobacter; species Hymenobacter sp. AT01-02. Next base: position 154,185 of record NZ_JZIR02000028.1, on the reverse strand, counting down.
CAGGTGGCGCCAACACGCTCATTTTTCCGAACGTGATTAGCGGTAACATTGCCTACAAGGTAATCCAAGAGATTGGCGGCGCCGAAGTAATCGGGCCGATCTTGATGGGCATGCGCAAACCAGTGCACATTCTGCAGCTCGGCGCCTCTGTACGCGAAATCGTGAACATGGCTTCCATTGCGTGGTAGATGCCCAGCAGCCCGGCGGCAAAGGGTTGTAGGCAGTAGTAGACCTGCACAGCGCGAGGAATCTGAGTTGGCCTTCTCTCAAGAAAGGCCGTTCAGGTTCCTCGCGTTTCTGTTTGCGGCGCGGTGGCTGGCTTCCCTCAACTTACAGAGCAGCACGTAATCGTTGTATTAAGTTTCTCTCTACTCTTATCTGAGCAGTACCTACCCTACTTCGACTACCAGATGTGAGGACAGGGAATAAGAACCCCAAAGCGCACCTGCTAGCCGCAACGCACCTGCTGTTCTTCTCCGAGGCCGTGCTAAAAGGCGTTGCTATCCTTTGTATTCTATTAGCGCAAGTAGAAGACAGCCATATAGCTACTATACAGTCTGTTACATCTAGCATAAGCACCTCCCTATTAGCCTCTTATTACGCAAGAATATTCAGGTTGGCGAAGGCGACGATTCTTTGGTAAAACCAATTTCTTTGAGCAAAAAGCCAGTAGATTTGGGAAAGAATCCGGGGTACGCGGTGTTGCTTATACAGACCAGTACGAGGCTCTTGCCTGTACTCCAGGTACTATTGTTGTGCGGCTCCGGACCTTTGGAGCAGTGCCTGCCCTTTACACATATCTTGCATGATTGCCTACATCGACGGTACGCTCGCCTATAAGGACCACGCCCAAGCCATTCTTGACGTCAGCGGAATTGGCTACGAAGTAAAGATTTCTCTCGCCACCTACTCTAAGTTACCCGCCGAGGGTGAGAAGGCGAAGCTGTACACGTATCAGCACATCAAAGAGGATGGCCAAACCCTGTATGGCTTCCTTGATCCTAACGAGAAGGCTCTGTTTTTACAGCTAATTTCGGTGTCTGGCATTGGCCTGGTACGGGCATTGTGATGGTAAGCAGCATGAGCGTAGGTGAGATTCGCCAGGCCATTGTGCAGGAGGATGTGCGCGCCATTCAAAGCATTAAAGGGGTAGGCCCCAAGACGGCGCAACGCGTAGTGCTGGAGCTGAAAGACAAGCTCCGCAAAGACGAACTATTGGCAAAAGCCGGCATCGATACGGTGCCGCTGGCGAAGGCACACAATACCAACCGCTCGGAAGCGTTAGCCGCATTGGTAACACTAGGCTTTGCGCGAGCAGCGGCCGAGAAAACCCTCGACCAAATTCAGCATAAGCACGGTAACGACCTGAGCGTAGAGGAATTGATTAAATTTGCTCTTAAGTCTCACTAGAAAAGTAGCGGCCGTAGCAGGTTGTTGTTGGCTTTGCACAGGGGTGCCTTGGTGCCCTTGCGCAGAACCGGACTGCCCGCTGCAAACCGAACTTCCCTCCCCTTTCCCGACGGTTTATTGACTCTTGAATACAGGTAAGAAGTCCCTAGCTACCTCTATAGTGGCGGTTGTGTCGTTGGTGGCCTGGTGGTCGCAGGCAAAGCCGCTCGACTCGGGAGCCCAGCCGTTTGCCATGCGCCAGCTTTGGGCATGGTTGCCTGGTTCGCAGCGCAGTACCCGGTTCTGGCCCATCATGCCCGATACCCCGCGCACCGATACCACTCGCTACCAGCCTAGTTCGCGGCCACGCGTGGGCCCTCAGGACCGCATTGGCACGCCGTTTTCGCCGCAACGGCGCCGTTCTCCGCTGGTGTTGCCCTTGCCGAACAACGTACAGCTAGATGTGCGCCCCGATGACAGCCTCAAGAACTTCGACGTACAAGAGCGGGTAGGGCAAGAAGTAGACTTCCGGGACCCCAGCCGCATGACGTTCGAGGAGTACTCGCGCTGGCAGCAACAACAGGCAGTACGTAATTACTTCCGACAACGTTCGGCCGGCGGAGTAGCCGGTGATGCAAATACGCCGCAAAGCCGCCGCTTGATTCCCAAAATCTACCTTGGCCCCATGGCCGACCGCATTTTTGGGGGGAGCTACGTAGACATCCGGCCCCAGGGCTCGGTGACGTTGCGCATGGGCGCGCGCTTCAACCGCAATGAAAACCCAACCCTCACCCTTCGCCAACAGCGCATAGGTGACTTCCAGTACGACCAGAACCTTAACCTCAACCTGACGGGGCAGATTGGGGAGAAACTGAAGATTACCTTTAACTACGACACCCGCGCGGCCTTCGATTTCGAGAACAACATGAAGCTCGACTATACGGGCTACGAAACCGATATCATCCGTAAGGTGGAGCTTGGTAATGTATCGTTGCCGCTCAACAACTCGCTGATTACGGGTGGCCAGAACCTATTTGGCATCAAGACCCAACTGCAATTTGGTCGTTTGGGAGTGACGGCGGTAGCTAGTACCCTGCGCGGGCAAGCCGATGAAGTGCGCATTCAGAATGGGGGACAAAGCCGGCAGTTTGAAATCAAGGCCAGCCAGTACGAGCGAGACCGGCACTACTTCCTGTCGCAGTATTTCCGCGACCGGTACGATGCGGCCTTGCGCAGCCTGCCTACGGTGCAAAGTGGCGTGGAGATTACGCGCTTGGATGTATACGTAACCAACGACAACCGCCAAAGCGACAACCTACGCAACGTAGTGCCGCTTATGGACTTGGCCGAGCCCTCGCGTACTTACCGCGGCACCTACCTGCAAACGCCAGTTCCTGGCCCGAATGCGCCCGCTCAGAACTCGGCTAACAACCTGTTTAGCACGATTCTGGCAAATCCGCTGCAAGCTCGCGGTGACCTGACGGTAGATAGCTACCTGAATACGCTGGGCCTGCAGAAAAACGTAGATTTTGAGCACGTGCGGGCCCGCAAGCTTGATGCGCGCGAGTACACCTACAACGCGCAGCTGGGCTACATATCCTTGAACACCCAACTGTTGCCTGAGCAGGTATTGGGCGTTGCGTACCAGTACATCTACAACGGTAAAACCTATCGGGTAGGTGAACTGCTAGATGACAACAGCGGCGTAGCCAGGACCAGGTAATTTTCCTGAAGCTGCTGAAAGCTACTAACCCTGCTGTAGGACTGGTTTCTACCTCCGACCCCAGCGTAAACCAGAATAACGCCAACCTGCAGACGCGCAACCTGCCGACCTGGGATTTGATGATGAAAAACATCTATCCCCTGAACGCTAGTCAGCTCAACCGCGACAACTTCCAGCTGCAGATAGTTTATAAGGACGACGTAACCGGCGTAGACCAAATTTCCTTGAAGGAAGGGGCGCGCCTCCAAAACCGGCCACTGATCGAAGTCTTCAACCTCGATAATGTAAACCCGAACAACGACCGGAACCCAGACGGTAACTTTGACTTCTTTCCGGGTATTACCATTGATACTGAGCTAGGCAAGATCATCTTCCCTGAGGTGCAGCCTTTTGGCAATTACCTGGCGTCGCAGTTTGCGGATACGGTTTCCAACTCCGCCGAACGCGACCTAGCCCGCAAGTATGTGTACCGGGAGTTGTACACGCAAGTGCAGAGCGACGCCCAGCAACGCCAGGAGAAAGACAAGTTTTTCCTGCGGGGCCGCTTTCAGGCTACTGCTACCAACGAAATTAACCTGCCGGGCATTGGCATTGCCCAAGGCTCAGTTCGGGTGTACGCCGGTAGCACCTTGCTTACGGAAGGCGCCGACTACCAAGTATTCTACGACCAAGCCATTGTCAAAATTCTCAACCCCAGCTACCTGAACTCAGCCAATGAGCTCCGGGTGCAGTTTGAGAAAACAGCCCTGGTGCAAGTGCAACCCCGCAAGCTGCTGGGAGCCCGCTTTGATTACCGCCTAAATTCCGACGTCAACTTTGGCGCTACGGTATTGCACCTGACGGAGAACCAAGCCCCTGGCATCAACCGGGTAAACATCGGCGACGAACCCGGCAACAATACCATCTATGGTTTCGACGTGAATGCCCGCCGCGAGTCACGAGCCATCACGAAGTACCTGGATATGTTGCCCCTGATTTCCACCAAGGAGCCATCGTCGGTGGCGTTCAGCGGGGAGTTTGCCCAGTTACTTCCCGGTCAGTCGAAGCTTGGGCGCGGCGAAAATGGGGTTTCTTACCTTGATGACTTTGAAAATTCCCGCACTCCCTACGTTCTGGGTGGGCAGAACGCCGCTACCGTGTGGCGTCTTGCCTCTACCCCCCCGGCGTTGGGCGGCACCCTACCCGACCGCGCCTCGGCCTACAGCCGCGCTAAACTGGCTTGGTACACCATTGACCAGACATATTACACCGGTGGCCAGAGCCGCCCGCAAAACATTGGCACTGGTGATTTGCGGAACCACTTCATCCGGGGGGTGCAGCGCACGGAAGTGTTCCCTAACCGCGACGTAGGTACCACCGGCAACGCCTACGAGTACACCCTAGACCTGGCATATTTCCCCGATGAGCGCGGGCAGTACAACTACACGCCTGACGTGGACCCGGCTACTAACGGGCGACGCTTCAGCAACGTTAGTCCATCGGCCAATGCCAGACGCTACGGGGGCATCTCCCGCGAAATCACTTTCGACACGGACTTCGACAATGCCAACGTAGAATACCTGGAGTTCTGGCTCATGGACCCCTTCATTGACAGCCCGGACGGATTGGCCAATATCACGGACTCCGATGGCCATGATGCCCCTAATACCACCGGTGGCGACCTGTTCATCAACCTGGGTTCGGTATCGGAAGATGTGCTGAAGGACGGCAACCAACACGAGTTTGAGAACGGCCTACCCGTAACCGATACTCCTAACCCCGACGACACGAACCCGACGCCGTGGGGACTAGCTACGCGCCAGCAATTCCTGACGGATGCCTTTAATGCGGCATCGGGTGCCCGCGCCCGCCAAGACGTTGGCCTGGATGGTATCAACAGTGCCCAAGAAAAAGCCCTGACGGGAGTTGCTCCTACCTACGCGGGGTTCGATGACCCAGCCGCCGACAACTTCTTACACCACTTGGCGGAGGCCTATGACCAAGCCAACGCTAAAATTCTGGCCCGCTACAAGAACTTCAACGGGTTAGAAAACAACTCGCCCGAGGGCAGCCAGCTTAGCTCTACTGCTTACCCCGACAAAGAAGACCTGAACCGCGACAACGTGATTTCTGACACGGAGCGGTACTACGAGTACAAACTCTCAGTGCGCAAGCAGGACCTCACGGTGGGGCAAAACTTCATTGTGGATAAGATTACCCGGGAGGTAAACGGTGACCAGGTAAGCTGGTATCAGTTCCGGGTGCCAATTCGCCAGCCGGACGCCGTTGTGGGCAACAACAACCAAAACTTTGGCTACAAGTCCATCCGCTTCCTGCGCATGTACCTCACCCAATGGCAGCAGCCCGTGGTACTGCGCATGGTGCAGCCTCAGTTTGTGGCTAACCAGTGGCGCCGCTACCTCAACAAGATTACTGATCCTTCTCAGCCTATCATCAGCCCCGACACGGATGCTGATGCCTTCGATATTTCGACGGTAAGCCTTGAAGAGAACGGTAGCACGGATGGTAATACCACCGATGCTATTCCCTACGTACTGCCGCCAAACATTCAGCGCGACCGGGAGTATGGCTCGGGTACTGTGAACCGCGAACAAAACGAGCAAAGCCTACGCTTAACAGTAGATGGTCTCCGGGATGGCTTTGCCAAAGCGGCCTACAAAAACGTAAGCCTGAACCTGCTCCGCTACCAAAAGCTGCGCATGTTTATGCACGCGGAAAGCAATGACCGTAGCGTACGGAGTGGACAGGTCCGGGGCTTTGTGCGCATTGGCACCGACTACACCCAGAACTACTACGAGTACTCGGTGCCCTTGGAAATCACCCCTCCCAACGCCACCGCAACAGAGGTGGACAGAATTTGGCCGGTAGCGAACCGCATCGACCTCACGCTGCAAGACCTCATCGATACAAAAGCCGCACGCTCTGAAGGGGCGGCAAGCTCGGCGGCGTATGCCGTGCCGTTCGTTCGGACGCTGCCCAACGGGGCTACCATTACGGTGGTGGGTAACCCTGATCTTTCGGCAGTGCAGGGGGTAATGATTGGCATGCTGAACCCGCGCGACGACAATGCTCCCAAGTCGTTGACGTTGTGGGCCGACGAACTGCGCGTGTTTGGCTTTGAAAATGAAAAAGGCTGGGCGGCCACGGCCCGCTTCAATGCCAAGCTGGCCGATCTTGCCAACGTAACGGCCAGCGGCAGCTACATCACTACCGGCTTTGGTGGGCTCCAAGACAAAGCACAGCAACGCTCCATCGATAACATTGCCCGTGGAGATGTGAATGCCACAATTGCGGCCGACAAGTTCTTCCCTGAGAAGCTTGGCTTGCGCGTGCCAGTGCTCGTGCAGGCGGGGGTAGAAAGCCGTGCGCCGAAGTACGACCCCTTGAATCCTGATACCAGACTCGACCAGTCGTTGCAGAAGTTTGAGACGCAGAGTGAGAAAGCTGCGTACCGCAAAGAAGTCATCGACCAAACCAGCCAGCGCAGCATCAGCCTGCTGAACGTACGTAAGGAACGCACGAACCCCGATAAAAAAGTACGCCCCTACGACGTTGAAAACCTGGCGCTCAGCTACTCCTACACCGAGCGCCTGCACTCCGACATTAATACGGACCGCGACTACACGCGTACCTATACGGGGGCGTTGGCCTATGTGTACCAAACAACGCCTAAGAACTACACGCCGCTGGCGAAGGTAAAGGCCTTCGACTCGCCCTACCTGAAGATGTTGCAGGAAGTGAACTTCACACCCTTGCCTTCCCGCTTCTCCTTCCGGGCCGACTTGGACCGCCGCTATAACGAACGGTTCTTGCAACGGGCACTAGAGCCGGGCCAGGTACCTACTACTGATGGTATTGCTCCCATCTTCCAGAAGTCGTTCTTCCTAAACCGGGTGTATGATATGCGCTGGGACCTAACCCAGGCCCTGGCCTTGGACTACACAGCCACGAACCGCTCGGTGATTGACGAAGGACTGGGCCGCTCTATTGGCGACGATGCTATTTCGCGGCAGAACCGAGACATCATCCGCGACAACCTGCTAAAGGGTGGGCGTACGACTAATTTCTTCCAGACCGTAGCGGCTACCTACCGGTTACCACTGGAAAAATTCCCCCTCACCGATTGGCTTTCGTCCGATATTCGATACCAGGCCAACTACACGTGGCAGGCGGCATCTACCGCTCTCATCAACCCCATTGACAGCACCAACCTACGGCTGGGTAATACCATCCAAAACAACGGGGAGCTAACGGCCAATGGCAAGATTGATTTGGTGAAGCTCTACAACAAGGTGCGCTTCCTCAACATCATCAACAACGCGCCGGCCCCGGCGCCACGGGGTCAGGAGGCAGGCGTAGCCAAGCAGCCGGGGCGTGCTCCTGGTCAAGCACCAGGCACAGCCGCGCAGGACTCGACCAAGGGCCCGGAGCTACGCGTGCTGAAAGCTATTCTTCGCTCCCTAATGACAGCTCGCTCGCTCAACTTCACATATGCGCGCAGCAATGGCACCTTGCTCCCGGGCTACCTACCGGGCACTAGCTTCTTTGGGATGAACCGTGATTTCAACGCGCCTGGCGTACCCTTCCTATTAGGCAGGCAGTACGATCTTGACGCGCTGTATAACCGCGCCAGCGACAACGGGTGGTACACGCGCGAGAGCCAGTACCTGAACACGCCGCTTAGCTCCCTACTTACCGAAAACCTCACGCTACGCACTACCCTAGAGCCCATTCGCGACTTCAACATTCAGCTGGATGCTCGCCGTAACTTGGTGCGCAACCGGGAAGTTTTCTACCGGCGAGTGGTAGATGAAAACACGCTGCTGCCCATTAGCGACGAGGCCACGCCAAGCAGCCCACTAGGGTCAGGCACGTTCAGCACTTCGTTCATTTCCATCCAAACGCTGTTTGGCGACTTGAGCGCGAATGGGGAAACGTCTAAAGCCTTCCAACGCTTCGTTAATAACCGGGGCACCATACAGCAACGGCTAGAGAGTGAGAATACCAATCCTGGTTCCTACAGCTTCAATTCCCAGGACGTACTTATCCCAGCTTTTATAGATGCCTACCGGGGTAAGTCGTCGGATGGGTATAAGGCGAAGGGCTTCGACCCGTTCTCGTTGCTACCCATCCCCAACTGGAATATTCAGTACAACGGACTAGCCAATCTGCCCTTCATGCAGCGCTACTTCCGCTCTATTGCTATTAAACATGCTTACACCTCCAACTATAACATCAATGGCTATAACACAGCCGCTGACTATACAAACGAGCTGGATGGAGACGACTTCCCTTACTTAACGAATAATAGCGGGCAGTTTATCCCGTACTACGTAGTAGGCCAGGTAACCATTGCGGAGCGTCTTGCCCCTCTCATTGGTTTAAACTTCCAGACCAACGGCAAAACCACGGGCAACCTGGAATACCGCGTTGACCGGACAATTGGCTTGAGCACGACCAATGCGCAGGTAACCGAGCTCCACTCTTCTGAAATTATTGTAGGCTTTGGATATGCCACCAACCGCCTCAAACTGCCCTTCCGCATTGGGGGCGAGCAGCGGGTACTTCGCAATGAAATCAATGCTCGTCTGGACCTCAGCATCCGGGACACCTACACCGTGCAGCGTACCATTCTCGATGTGACGACTACCAGCGTTGGCCGGGCCTCTAGCCAAACCACCAACGGCACCCGTCAGCTACAGCTACGTCCCACTATCGATTATATCTTGAATCAGCGCCTGAACCTGCAGTTTTACTTCACCCAGAACATCACTACGCCGCGGGTGGCTAATGCCTTCCGCAATACGGCTACGGAGGGCGGCGTGCAGTTGCGCTACAGCCTTTCGCAATAAGGCTTTTAGAGTAGCGACAACCAAACAGGCTTCCGGGAAACCAGAAGCCTGTTTGCTGTATAGTCGGGTTAGTAGTTTACTCCCGCACACTTGGTTCAGGACTACTAATAATTCCGGGCTCAACTATTTCGGCGGTCAGGTATTTAAGTTTTACTTTTGACCCACGCGCCAGAGCGCAACTCACCCCAACTTCTCCAAACTCGCACCCCATGAACTTGCCCGCTGACCTGAAATACACGAAAGAACACGAATGGATTCGTGTAGAAGGTGACGTTGCCTACGTTGGCATCACTGACCACGCTCAGAGAGAGCTCGGTGACATTGTGTACGTAGACATCGACACGCTTGATAAGGAAGTAGCTGAGAATGAAGTATTCGGAACAGTAGAGGCCGTAAAAACGGTATCCGACTTGTTCAGCCCCATCAGCGGCACAGTTCTGGAAATCAACGACAAGCTGGATGGTAGCCCTGAGCTAGTGAACTCTGATCCTTACGGTGATGGCTGGATGATCAAGATTTCGATAGCCAACCCAGCAGAAGTAGAAACGCTGCTTACCGCCGAAGCGTACGGCGAACTAGTAGGCGCCTAAGCTTTCCGGCTATGTTCATTACCGCGCCGCCTACCTCCCGCCGACCTTTCATGGTTCTACCGCTGGGGTGGGCGGCGCTGGTATTAGTGCTAACCCTCACTCCGTCGGATGAAATGCCAGAAACGCCTCACTGGGAGCTGCTGGCATTTGATACTGCTGCTCACGCGGCCGTCTTTGTTGTATTGGCCGCGCTGAGCGTCTTCTCGCTACGGCGCCAGCTTCAGTGGCCAGCATTACGCCGTTGGGCCTATAGCTTCGTGCTGCTCACCAACATAGCCTTCGGCGCTCTGATTGAGTTTTTACAGATGACAATGGACCTAGGCCGTCATGGTGAGTGGTCTGATCTTCTTAGCGATTCACTAGGAGTAGTAGCTGGCCTAGCTGGTATGTGGCTGCTGCGTCGGTGGTGGCAGTAGTAACATTCTTTTCCCAATGGCTCTTCTATCCTGCGGCCGCCGCTACCAACGAGTTGTAACGAGCGTTGGTACCGCGGGAGCAGTGCTGGCACTTGCTACTGCAGCAGCGGCGCAGGATATGGTTCGCGTCCGCCAGACTATACAGAGACTAAGTTCGCCGGCCTTTCATGGGCGCGGCTACGTACACCAAGGCGACCATATTGCCGCTGATTACCTGCGGGCTCAGTTTTCAGCTTCCGGTCTTCAGCCACTATCTACTAATTATACCCAAGCCTTTCCGCTTCCTATTAATACCTTCCCCGGCCGTGCCAGTTTACAGGTCGGTAGCCAACGGCTTACGCCAGGTATCGATTTTATTGCGGATCCAAGTTCGGGTACGGGTCATGTCAAGGGCAACATTCTCGCCTTTGATACCCTCTTGTTTTCTCACCCCGAGCGCCACTCCGCTTTCTTAGCAACGGATTTATGCCGCTGGGTACTAGTACTACAGCAGCACGACGCAGCGCGACTGAACCAACTACCAGTGGCCCTGCAGGCACATGTTCTGACGGCAGCTGCCCGGGTTACCTTACTGCCGAGTAAGCTCACAGCTTCCTTAGCCAGCCAACAAGACCCTCAACCCCATTTACAGGTACTGGCTAGCAAGTGGCCCGCGAAGGCTCGAACTGTCATAGTCCATCTAGATGCTGTATTTCAACCAGCCTACCCAACGCAAAACGTCATTGGGTACCTACCTGGTCGCACCCAACCCGATTCGTTTCTGGTAGTCACAGCCCATTACGACCACTTAGGTAGGCTCGGCCGCAGCACTTATTTTCCGGGAGCAAATGATAATGCCAGCGGGGTAGCTATGTTGCTGGAGCTAGCTAGACACTTCTCCCAACCTCAAAACCGGCCGGATTACTCTTTGGTGTTTATTGGTTTCGGAGCCGAAGAAGCTGGGCTGGTTGGGTCACGCTACTTTGTAGAGCACCCATTGTTCCCCTTGGAGCGCATTCACTTTCTGGTGAATCTGGATTTGGTAGGTACGGGTAGCCAGGGAGCAACGGTAGTCAACGGCAAGATATTCGAGCCTCAGTTTCAGTTGCTCACTCAGTTGAACTCAGCCGGACATTACCTGCCTAGTTTGGTAGCTCGCGGCCGCGCAGCCAACTCTGACCACTACTTCTTTTCAGAACATGGAGTCCCCTCCTTCTTTCTATATACGAAGGGAGGACCTACCGCCTACCACGATGTGCAAGACCAAGCTGACGCGTTGCCGCTCACAGCCTTCCAACAGGTGTTTGCCTTACTAAGCGAGTTCCTTTTGCACCTCTGATATGTTTTAGTGTATTAGTAGCTACTCACTGCACTAATGCTAAGCAGACTTTTCAACTAGCTAAAACACAACAAACCCAGAATAATACGAACCTACTCGTATTATTCTGGGTTTGTTGTGTTTTAGCTAGCGAAGCAGCCCTAACCGTTTGTCTTGAACGAGCTCATGATTTGCTTTGCTACGTTCTCCCATTCAGGCTTCTGACGGTCAGCGCAAGTGAAGTTGCACATGAGCAATTTACCTTCTACATCCGTGAAAAACACAAGGTTATATACTTCATGGCCGAGCTCAGGCTTCATGAGTTCTAGATAACCAATTTTACGGCCGTTCACTTCTTTTACACCGTGGTTGAACCACTTCGCCTCTTTGAACTGCTTGGTGTAGGTCTTGTAGAAATTATCGGCATACATGTCGATCATGTCCTGATCGGCCGTGTTATCGGTGTATGAAAAAGCAATACTAGCTTCTTTGCTGTTGGTATAAATAACGCTAGGACGGCTTTGTGCTTTGGCGTAATTGAAGTCCATCTGCTGCTCGCTCATCACCTCAAACCCCTTAGGGATAAGGATTTCTACACGCTCGCTAAGAACGCGCTTCTTGATCAGCTCTACTTCCGCGAAGGGACGAGCAGCCATCAGCAAAAGCATCAGGCAGAAAACGGGGGCAACGAGTAGTACTTTTTTCATAGTCGTAGCTGAAAAAAGAGTGAAAATCAGAAGGAGTCAGTAACTAAGCAACCGAGAGGTGTGCTGTTTGGATAACACAATTTACGCACAAATACCGAAGACGCAAGTTGTTTACCCAAAAATAACACCTAACTCAAAATGAGAAAGCGCCAATAAGCTACTAAATCATACGTAGCAATGCATATAAGCGGTTTCACTACGACAAAATTAAAATGACATTTTCAGTGCAATTTCTAAAATTCTCAATATGGGATTAAAAATACCCTATCCAAGATGTTATTCGTAAAGTTCAATTTACAGCGCTTTTGGCTCTACTACCTATCTACTGGACTTAAAGAATATTGTTGATTTGTTCCTTGATTTTCTCAAGCTCTTCTTTCATCCCTACCACTAAGTGTTGAATGGTTGAATCGTTAGCTTTTGAGCCAATCGTATTTATTTCCCGGCCTATTTCCTGCGAAATAAAGGCAAGTTTCTTGCCGGTGGGTTCGGGTAGGTATACCGTTTCGGTGAAGTAGTGCAAGTGGTTGACCAACCGCACTTTTTCCTCGGCGATGTCAAGCTTCTCAATGTAGTACAGCACTTCCTGTTCGAACCGAGTAGGGTTAAAGTGCTCATTACTGGTTAAGTCAGCCAGATGTCCTTGCAGGCGCTGTCTTACTTGCTCAATACGTGTAGGGTCGTGCCGCTCAACATCCGCAAGAAAAATCCGGATACGGTCGATGTAACCGACTATCTCGTTGGTTAACGCTTGTCCTTCGTCGCGTCGAAACTGATTAACCCCTTGCAATGCCTCCTGTAATAAAGGAGCCAACTCTTCCCAAGGAATATTCTCTTCTTCGGTAGCCGCCGTGGCATCGGCCGGAATGCGGAGAGAACCGGGTAGGGCATGTGCAATGGCAGCTAGCTGCTCTAAAGTGGCACCAGTGGTATGCGTAAGTTCCTGTAGCTCACGGAAGGCCAGCGCTACCGCATCTTTGTTCACTATAGAACCCTGCGCGCCCGTCGCGCGCGGGCGCGCGAAGTCAAAGTTCAGATTGACTTTACCGCGAACCAGGCTCTTAGTAACCAAGTTGCGGATTTCTAGCTCTCGATCCTGCAGGAAGCGAGGCAAGCGCAGGCTCAAATCCAGCGTCTTGGAATTGAGCGACTTTATTTCAACGGTGGCGGTGTAGCGGTCGGTATCGCGGTGAGCAATTCCGTAGCCGGTCATGGACTGAAGCATAGCAGATTTTGGGAAAGTGGGCGCAAAAGTAGTGGTTTCTAGCAGACGGTGAGTTGGTTAGCTAGGCCGTAACATAAGCATAATGATGGGGCAATATTAGCATAATAGGCTCGGTCTAGCTTTGCGAAACCATAAACCAACCCGGTATGCGGCGTTCATTTTTACTGTTGTTTTTCCTGACGCTGAGTCACTTACTCTTCGCCCAGCAAGGTACGCTGACTGGCAAAGTCACGGAGAAGAAATCTGGCGAGGGAGCATCGGAGCCACTGTGCTAGTGACGGGTACCACGCAAGCAGCGCCAGTGAATATTGATGGCACTTACCTGCTGCAACTTACTCCTGGTACCTACGGCATCACCATCCAATCTATCGGGCTGAAGCCACTCACCTTCACCGGCATCGTTATTAAAGCCGACGAGAAGACGGTACTCAACGGAGTATTAGAAGAAAGCGCCCAAGCACTGAAAGAAGTAGTCGTAACCGGCCAGAAGCAAACTGGGACGGAGGTAGCTATGATTCAGGACTTGAAGAAGTCTGAAGTGGTAGTAAGTGGCATGAGCAACGACCAGATAGTGAAGACCCTGGACCGCGATGCTGCCGAAGTAGTAAAGCGCATTCCGGGGGTAACGGTGCAGAGCAATAACTTCATTGTTATTCGGGGGCTAGCCGAACGGTACAACACAGTGATGCTGAACGATGCCTTGACGCCTTCGGCCGAAGTAGATACTCGTTCCTTTTCGTTTGACATATTACCCAGCTCGGTAATTGACCGCATTCTGATCTTCAAGTCTGGCTCGCCAGAACTGCCCGGCGAAATGGGTGGTGGAGTCGTGAAAGTATACACCAGAAACTCAGTGCTTGAAAATGCGACGAGCATTAGCGTGTCGGGGTGGGCGCGGAGCAACACTACTTTTCAGAACAACTACCAAGTAAGTCCTGGCCGTAGCTCCGACTGGCTAGGCTTCGACAATGGCAACCGCCAGTTGCCGTCTAATCTGACGGAGCAAATGACTGCGACGGACCAGCCAGCTTTCCGTAATGCGTGGCTTCCCTTGCGTATCAATGCACGCCCTGACTTGCGTTTGTCCTTCGGCCTAAGCCGCAAGTTTGATGTAGGCAAGGCGGCGGTCAGCAACGTCACCTCTGTTTCCTACTCCAATACGCACGAGCAGAACAATATCACCCGCAGCCGCTACCTCATTGAGGAAGATCCTTCTACGGGCTTGCCACGCCAGCAGTACCTATATAATGATGAGCGTGCTATCACGGGTACTCGCTTGGGCATTGTTCACAACTGGCAGGTGCGTCTCAACGACCGTAACCGCATTGAGCTGCGCAACTTCCTGAACCAGTTTGGCACTGACGAAGTAACGCACCGCACCGGCCAGACCTTAGACCAGGGCTTTGACCGCGACGACTACGCCCTGCACTACCAGAGCCGCACCATCTACTCGGGCCAGTTACAAGGCTCTCACGAGGTAGGAGCAGACCTACGCACGAACATCACTTGGGCCGCTGGTTACAACTATGTATTCCGCGACGAGCCAGACTATAGCCGCTACCGTAGCCAACGCATTACGCCTCAGCCCGGCGAAACGCCCCGCCCCTTCCTGGTAGTAGTTCCTCCAGATGGCAACCCCTACGACGCTAGCCGCTTCTTTTCTGATCTGAAAGAAAACACTTATATGGCTAGCGGCCAGTGGGAACGTCGGTTTGCCGGCCGCGACACAACTAAGGCAAACGAGTTTAAGCTGCGGGCCGGTTTTTACACGGAACAAAAGGAACGTAACTTCCAGAACCGCTACTTCTCTTACGTAATCGGCAACGGCAGCTCGTTCTACCAAGACCCTGAGCGTGCAAACCGCCTGCTCACCTTGCCCATCGACCAAATCTTTGCTCCCGAAAACCTAGACCCTAAAACAGGCTTCGTACTGGACGAAGGCACCTCTCCGAAAGACCGTTACTCGGCTGAAAACACTCTGGTAGCTGGTTATGTAGGTGGTGTAGCCCCTATCTCGGATCGGTTCAGCCTATCGGGTGGTGTTCGGGTGGAGTACAACCGGAAGTACCTGAAAAATGGCGACCCACAGGATACTGCCTACTTGGAGCGTCGGGTTATCCCAATGCCTTCTTTGAATGCTACTTTCAACTTCAACCAGCGCTCCTTACTGCGCTTTGGTAGTAGCGTAACCGTGAACCGCCCCGAGTTTCGCGAGATTGCCAACTATCCGTACTTCGATTATACCATCAACGCAATTATCACCGGTAACCAAAACCTGAAGACGGCTACCATCTACAACGCCGACCTGCGCTACGAGTTCTACCCCACGCGCTCAGAAATGCTGTCGGTAGGCGTGTTCTACAAGTACTTCCGCGACGCCATTGAGCAAACTACCCAGTCAGTTTCAACGGAGCAGATGTACTTAACCTATCAGAATGCCGATAACGCGTACGATGTAGGCATAGAGGTGGAAGCTCGCAAGTCGTTGATGGAGCTAACGGACAACCCAGTGTTGCAGCGCTTCTCGCTGGTTCTGAATGCTTCACTCATCAAGAGCCGCGTAACCCTAGCTGACAATGCAGTTAACAACAACTTCGCTCTCTCCGACCGTGCGCTGCAAGGCCAGTCGCCGTACGTTGTGAACACGGGGTTATTCTATCAGGACGACGAAGCGCACTGGCAGGTATCGGCCCAATACAACGTAGTAGGCCAGCGCATCCAGTTTGTGGGCGACCGTCAGTTCAACTACTCGGTAATCGAAATGCCCCGCCATGTAGTTGACCTGGCCGTAACCAAGGGCATTGGCCAGCACCTGCAAATTAAGGCGGGTATTCAGGACATCCTGAACCAGAAAGTACGTCAATACTACGATTTTAACCGAAACGGTAAAATCGGCAGCAACGAGCGGGGCGCCTTTGGAGAGTACCGCCGCGGTACTTACTCTACGCTTGGCCTGACCTACAATTTCTAAACAATACGGTAACACTAGCACAACGAAAGCATAACGCCCATCCTTACGGATGGGCGTTATGCTTTTGGACCTTTGCCTCGTTCAACCTGCCTTCCTCACAAACACCCTATAGACGCATGAAAAAGATTCTACTCCCTGCTTTACTGGCTTGTGCTGTAGCCGCAGTGGCGCCTACCTCTCAGGTGGTAGCGCAAACGGTCTGCCCTGCTGCCCCGACAGCTACAACAGTATCAACTGACATTACGCAGAACACGACTTGGACTAGCAACAACGTCTATCTGTTATCGCGCTTTATCTATGTGCGGGCAGGAGCTACGCTTACGATTCAGCCCGGCACTATTATTAAAGGAGATAAAACTGGTAAAGGCACGCTGATTGTGGAGCAAGGGGCTCGCCTCATTGCTGAAGGCACTGCCAGCCAGCCCATTGTATTTACGTCTAACGAACCAGCTGGCTCACGGGCACGCGGCGACTGGGGTGGAGTTATTATCTGCGGCCGGGCACCCGTAAACCTCACGGGTACCCCCAAGGTGGAAGGTGGTGTGGACTCTCCGTACGGCGGCACCGATCCAAATGACAATTCGGGCATCCTAAAGTATGTGCGCATTGAATTCCCTGGTATTGCATTTCAGCCTAACTCCGAAATCAACGGACTGACGCTGGCCGGTGTAGGTGCGGGCACGCAGATTGATTATGTGCAGGTATACGGCTCCGGCGATGATTCCTTCGAGTGGTTTGGTGGTACTGTGAATGCCAAGCACTTGGTGGCTGTGGCTGCTACGGATGATGACTTTGACACCGATAACGGCTACCAAGGCAAGGTGCAGTACGGCCTCATTGTACGTGAGCCAAACACCGGCGACGTATCAGGCTCCACTGCTTTCGAGTCGGACAACGATGCGGGTGGTTCTTCCAACTTACCCCAGACGGCTCCTGTTTTCTCGAACGTGACGGCTTTGCTGCGCACGCCCATTGGGGCAGCGGCCAATTTCACCCGGGCCATGCACCTGCGTCGTAACACGGCCATTTCTATCTTCAACTCAGTACTAACAGGCTGGCCTACGGGCTTGACTCTGGACGGTGCCCCTACTCAAGCTAACGCCACTAGTGGTAGCCTTGTGTTGAAAAACAACGTGATGGCTAACATGACGACCCGCAATTTTGAAGCGGCTGGGGTAACCACCTTCGACGTAGCTGGTATTTGGAATAATGCGGCCAATGCCAATACCTTGTTCCCAACGGCTGGCGAGCTTGGCCTGAACGCTGGTAACTACAGCCCTGCCTCCGATATCGTGTCGGACTTCACCCTGCCCACTGCTTCTCCCTTGAACACGGGCGCAGGTTTCTCAGATGCGAAGTTGGCGGATGCTTTCTTTGAAAAGACCGGCACCTTCCGTGGTGCTTTTGGCACCAATAACTGGGTGGCTGGCTGGACCAACTTCAATCCTCAGATCACGTGCTACAACCGCCCTGGTCAGACCCTAGCGGCCAAGAGCTCTTCCGATCAGTTACAGCAACTGGCAGTGTTCCCGAACCCCACGGCTGGCTCCGCTTCGATATCGTTTGAGTTGAAGCGCGGAGGTCAGGCTTCGGTACGCATACTGGACGTAACGGGTCGTCAGGTAGCCACGGTCTTGGCAAACGGCAAGCTCTCGGCTGGTCAGCAGCAGATTGCGTTGCCTGCCAACCTCAAGGCCGGGGTATATGTAGCCACCGTAACGACGAACGAAACAACCCAGTCGGTTCGCTTTGTCGTAGCCAAGTAATTACCGCTGCATCGTATTTGCTTGCTTAAGGGAAAGCCTGTTCCGGGAAGCCGGGGCAGGCTTTTCTACTTCAACCTTACTAGGACACCCGCCTAAAACGTCTAGCTTGCAGTTAATGAAGCTCCGCGTCCTGCATTTGCCCAAGTGGTACCCCAACCGCTACGATAATCAGGATGGTGACTTTGTGGCCCGCCACGTGGCCGCTATTGCACCGCACACTACGGCTGCTGTGCTCTTTGCCACCGTAGCCCGCGGCCCGCTTCCGTCGCTTATTGACTGCGAAGCTGCTCTCACGGGTTCTACTCCTACTCTGCGCTACTACTATCGGGCCCGCATTACGGGCCTTGCTCCGCTAGACAAACTGCTAAAGCTAGGGCTGTACTTCTGGTGCCTGGGGCGGGGCTACCGGCAGTTGGTTCGTTATTGGGGCGGGCACCCCCAACTCGTGCATGTGCACGTATTGTTGCGCACGGGGCTGTTTGCGTGGTGGCTGCGGCTTATCCGAGGCCTACCTTACCTCATCACAGAACACTGGACGCTTTACCTACCCGAGCGGGCCAGTAACATTGGACGAATACGCCGCCTGCTTACGGGTAGGGTGGTGCGCCATGCAGTGGGCCTGCACACCGTATCAGCTAGCCTACGCGATGCCATGGCCCGCCTTGGCTTCGTGCATCCGCACACAGCCGTCATTGCCAACGTAGTAGACACCGATGTATTTCGTCCCGCGGAATGGCCACGCACAGCAGGGCAGCTCTTGGTGGTGGCTGCATTTCACGATGCAGTAAAAAATATCTCTGGGGTCCTACGCGTGGTAGCGCAGCTGCACTCCTGCTACCCTCATATGCGCCTACGAATTGCGGGCTACGGTCCTGATGAAGCAGTCTTACAACAGTTGGCCGCACAGTTGGGCTTGCTGGAGAATGGCATCGTCACATTCCTAGGGAAGCTTGCTCACGACGAAGTAGCCCGCGAAATGCAGCAGGCCGCCGCCCTGGTCAGCTTCAGCCGGGCCGAAACGTTCGGATGCGTGTTCTTGGAAGCCCGTGCTACCGGATGTGTGGTGATAGGGCCGGCCACTGGTGGAGTACCCGAGTTGTTTCAGCCGCCCAACACTTTCGGGTTGCTGGTCCGGCCAGATGATGAAGTAGCCTTCGGCGCGGCGCTGATGGCTGTTCTTGATGGCTCATGTACTTACGACCCCGCCGTGCTACGCGCTGATGCTGAGGCGCGCTGCTCCTACCCCAATGTCAGTGCACAATTTGCGGCCCTTTATGCAGCGGTACTACCTGGTGTACCAAGCCGTACTGGTCCAACTGCATTCTAACGGCCTACTCTGCGCCAATTCATGATCCGCCGAATCCTTCACAACGTTGCAACCCGCCTGGCTACAGCCCTGCTAAGCTTTGTAGTGGTATGGCTTACGGCGCGCTATTTGGGAGCTGCTGGCCGCGGAGCCGTAAGTCTGTTCGTGACCGACTGCGCGGTCTTGCTGCTTTTCATTGGGCTGGTTGGGGGCTCTTCCCTGATTTACTTGGTGCCCCGCCGTAATGTTTGGCATTTGCTACTACCCGCCTACGGATGGGCCACGCTGGTGTGCCTGATAGGTACGGGGGCAGTAGCGCTACTACGTAATGCACCAGTTGCTTACCTGGGACACCTGTTGACCTTGTCTTTACTACAGGCTTTTTTCTCTATCAATTCCTCCTTGCTCCTAGGTCGCCGTCGCGAGGGCATTTACAACATGCTTGCCGCTGCGCAGGTCGCTTTGCTAGCGGTGGGTTTATGGGGTTGCTTCGGCGGTCTGGGCTGGCGCGAAATACCGGTGTACTACTACGCTGCCTACGTTGCGTACGGCTTGCCCCTACTGCTGAGCATCCGGGCGCTGCTGCATCTTCCCGACCGGCGCCTACGCCACGGCCGCCGCCTACGAGCGACTACCCGTGAACTAGTACGCCACAGCCGCGGGGCTCACCTTTCCAATATTCTGGCCTTTGCCAACTACCGCATGGGCTACTACTTCGTAGCGCATTATGCTGATGCTCGCTCTGTGGGCATTCTGTCGGTGGGAGTAGCCTTGACGGAAGCTATCTGGCTGATTCCACGCAGTACTGCTCTGGTACAGTACGTTGATCTGGTGCATGCGCCAGACCCGGCTGCACTAGCGGGTGAGGGGCTGCGCGTTGCCCGACTTACGCTACTAGCCACCACGGCCGCTATAGCCGTACTAGCCTTGCTGCCAGTCGGCGTGCTTACGGCCATCTTCGGGCCGGAGTTTGGCCCCGCACGGCCCGTTATCGGGCTACTAGCTCCGGGCGTCGTATGCATAGCAATCCAAATTCTTTGCAGTAGCTACTTCGCCGGGCTGGCCCGCTACCGAATCAACAATGCGGCTTCTATAGTGGGAATGGGAGTGACCATCATGGCCTGCTGGCTCTTGGTTCCGCAGCTAGGTATCCGGGGGGCAGCTTTGGCCAGCACCGCCTCCTACGCCACTTCCACAGTCTTTTTACTTTATCATTTCTGGCGCGCTACGGGCGCTACGCCCTGGGCTTTCCTACCCACCCCTGCTGATGTATCCTACGGTTTGAGCCTGCTTCGGCGGCAGAAGTCATAGCCTCCGCACTATACCGCTTGTACCGTTACAGCAAAATGCGGGGTTGGGTCCGCGAGTGGCATAGGCTGTTTCGTTTGCAGGAGCTTGGGCGAGTAAAGAGCACACAGTGTATTTTCAACCTGTACCAACTGGCCGCGTGCCGTTGCGGGCAGCCCGTCTACAATGCCGGCTAAGACTTCCCAACGGGGCTGGCCAGGCTGCCGATTAGCGTCGTGCCATACCACTACCGTATCCGGGCCCACCAAGTGCTCAAAAACGCGGCGCGTATCCGTACGCACGGCGTCGTACGCATGGTCGCCATCGATAAAAATTAGGTTGAAGTGCCCCAACGTAGCAAAGTCGAACGTAGCGGAGTTCCCGTGCAAGTGCGTTACGTTGGATAAGGGCTTGGAGAAGAATCCATGCAGTTCCACGTATCGGTCGGGTAGGCCCAGTGCCCGTATTTCGGCTGCCGATAGATTTAGGGTGTGCACGGAAGCTGCCACGGCAGCTACGTTAGCTGCACTTTCGCCGCGCCACGTTCCAATCTCGAAATAACGGCACTGGGGAATTTGGCGCGCCAGGCCTCGCAACAATGCAAGGTCCGTTGGCAGTGAGCCGCCGTCCCGAAACGCGAAAGGGTGTACCGTTTCTCCATGAGCTGGTAGCAACGGAGCCAAAGCCACTACCGGCAATCCATCGGGGGTCACTCCTCGTTGGGAAGCATGCCGCAACGCCCGACGCTGCCACGCAGCTGTGTCTGCCGCCAACACATGGTTTAATAGCCAGGGGTTGCGCACTAGGCTTCCTAAGCCGCGAAGGGTTTTGGTAAGTCGAGACAAGCAGAGAAGACGAATCGTGAGAATGGAAATGTGCCACTTTGCCCCTGGCCCCTTATGGCCTAACCGAGCTGCTTGGTAGGAACTACCTAGCTTAGCTAATCGGCACTTTGCGCAAAATAGCTTCAATCAGGTCCTGGGTGCGAATACCGTCGGCTTCGGCTTCGTACGTGAGCAGAATGCGGTGGTTGAGCACGTCGCCCGCTACATCTTTGATATCCTCGGGCAACACGTAGTCGCGCTCATCCAAGTAGGCTACGGCTTTGGCGGCGCGGTGCAGCGCAATGCTAGCGCGGGGGCTCACTCCAAACTGCACGTACTGCTGAAACTCCGGCAAGTCGTAGTCGGCGGGGCGGCGGGTGGCAAATACCAGCTCAATTATGTACTTCTCTAGGGTCTCCGAAATCTGCACTTGATTGATCTCCTGGCGGATACCAAACACGTCTTCCTTCGTCAAAATCGGGCTTACCTCTCCCACGTAGCTCATGTTGGCCATGCGGCGCATCACTTCCAGCTCGTCGGTTTTCTTGAGGTAGTCCACAAAAACCTTCATCATAAAGCGGTCTACCTGGGCCTCTGGAAGGGGGTAGGTTCCCTCCTGCTCCACGGGGTTTTGGGTGGCCAACACCAGAAAGGGCAGATCGAGCGGGTACGTGGTTTCCCCAATGGTCACCTGCTTTTCCTGCATGGCTTCCAGCAGAGCGCTTTGCACCTTAGCCGGGGAGCGGTTCACTTCATCGGCCAGCACTAGGTTGGCGAATATCGGCCCCTTCTTTACCTCGAATTCCGACTGGTTCTGGTTGTACACCATAGTGCCTACTAGGTCGGAAGGCAGTAGGTCCGGCGTGAACTGCACCCGTTGGAAGTGCAAGTGCAATACCTTAGACAAGGTACTGATAGTTAGTGTCTTGGCTAGGCCTGGCACACCTTCTAGCAGGATATGCCCACCGGTAAACAGCCCAATGAGGAGCCGCCCTACCATGTACTGCTGGCCCACGACAACCTTGCCTACTTCGGCAAAAACCTGCTTAATCTTCTGCTGGTAGTTGGGAGGGGTGGTTGGGGTAGAGGAAGAAAGCGGCATCATACGCGCAGAATCAAGGAAGAAGGCTAAAGGTAGCCAAACGATGGATTTTGTGCCGACAGTACACGGTTTCTATTTCGCGAGGCAAAAGCGCGTGGTTCTAGTACGAACGTCAGGCGCAAACTACTGGGCCTCTCATCTCCAACCCAACAAAAAGGGCTTCTACAACCTGTAGAAGCCCCTAGTACCAGAGACGGGACTCGAACCCGTACGTCCGTGAAGACAAGGGATTTTAAGTCCCTCGTGGCTACCATTACACCACTCTGGCAGCATATCTGTCTACTTCCTGCGGTAGCTAGTCTACCGCGCCCAACAGGTGGGCAAAGTAACTGTAAATTCTCCAAACGGCACATCCTAAGACCAGCATTTATCTTAGAAGCACCTCCGTTTGGTGCCAAATAGCTTAATGGCTACAAGAACTCAGTGCCTAGCTGTGGCAACTGATTCACCTGCGACCAATGAGCCAGCTATATAAACCAAAAGACCCTACCATGTGGCAGGGTCTTTATGGAGCGGGAGACGAGGTTCGAACTCGCGACCTCGACCTTGGCAAGGTCGCGCTCTACCAACTGAGCTACTCTCGCTTTCGATCTTGGCGCCGTAGTGGCGTTTTGATGTGACAAAGGTACTACAAGAATCCTCAGTGTCAAGAGCTGCCCCTAAAAAAAACTGCTTTTACTTTCCTACCATGCCCTTTTTGACTGATTTTCAGGGAGAAAAATTTTCATCAAAAAAGGAGCTTGGTACAGTCTCCTACTAGTTGCAAGCTCTTCTGCGCTCATAACAGCCCCGCCTTTTGGTAGCTAGGACTGGTAAAAATCACTCCGTAGCTGCTGAAAGGCGGGGCATACGATGCTACTTGCTACTGGCCGCTAGCTTTAGCTCGTTCAGCTTTAGCAACGCCTCGATTGGGGTGAGCGTGTTTACATCTAGCTTGTCGAGTAGTTCGCGGAGCCGTTCCAGAGCGGGGTCGGCAGGCTCGAACATGCTTAGCTGCAGGCTAGGGCGCGGGGCCGAGTGCATGGCAGCCGCAGGCTGGGCCTTAGGTCCGCGCGCAAAGTGGTCTGTGGCAACTCCCGGCCCGCTCGGCTTTACGTCGAGGCCAGCCAGCACTTCGTCGAACTCGGTGGGAGCTTCCGTATCGAGGCTAGCGCTGGTGCGCTCCTGCTCCAAGTGGTGCATGATTTCATTGGCCCGCAATACTACCGAGGTAGGCATACCAGCCATGCGGGCAACGTGAATGCCAAAGGAGTGCTCGGAGCCACCCTCTTGCAGCTTACGCAGAAATAGAATGCGGCCATCGGCTTCCTTTACGGCCACGTTGTAGTTGCGTACGCGGTGGCAGTCTTCCGCTAGCTGGTTCAGCTCGTGATAATGGGTAGCAAACAGCGTTTTGGCGCGGGCCTTGGGCGAGTTGTGCAGGTGCTCCACAATGGCCCAGGCAATACTAATACCATCGTAAGTGCTGGTGCCGCGCCCAATTTCATCCATCAGTACCAGGCTCCGGTCGGAGAGGTTGTTGAGGATGCTGGCCGTCTCGGTCATCTCCACCATAAAGGTGCTTTCGCCCTTACTTAGGTTATCAGAAGCCCCTACGCGGGTGAATATCTTGTCGATAACACCAATGGTAGCCGCGTCGGCTGGTACAAAGGACCCTATTTGGGCTAATAGTACAATCAGGGCTGTTTGGCGCAGCAAGGCAGATTTGCCGGCCATGTTAGGTCCCGTAATAACTACTATCTGCTGATCTTCCTGATCGAGGCGGATGTCGTTGGGGATGTAGGCTTCACCGGGCGGTAGCTGACGCTCAATAACTGGATGGCGCCCGGCCGTGATGTCAAGCAAGGTGCCATCATTCACGATGGGCTTCACATAGCGGTGCTGGCGGGCCGTGGCAGCAAAAGAAGCCAGGCAGTCTGTTACGCCAATGGCACGGGCATTCTGCTGAATCTGGGCAACGTACTCAGCGGCAAACAGCACCAAGTCGTTGTAAATATTCTGCTCAATGACAAACAGGCGCTCCTCTGCGTGCAGAATCTTCTCCTCGTAGGTTTTCAGCTCCTCCGTAATGTAGCGCTCGGCATTCACCAAGGTTTGCTTCCGAATCCAGGTAGTAGGCACCTTGTCCTTATGGGCATTGGTCACCTCAAGATAGTAGCCGAACACCTTATTGTAGGCCACCTTCAGGGAGCTGATACCCGTTTCCTGAATGGCCCGCTGCTGCATCTGAAACAGGTAGTCTTTGCCCGAGAAGGCCATACTACGTAGCTCGTCCAGCTCTTTATCCACGCCATCATTCAGCACCCCGCCCTGGTTTGTAAGCAACGGCGCATCGGTCTTGATTTTAGCCACAATCTCGTCTCGGAGCGCGGCGCAGGGGTTGAGCTGGTCGGCTAGCTTTTGCAGGGCCCGCACACCAGAACTGGCCAGTTGCTCGCGCATGGGGGCAATAGCTTCTAAAGCCCGCGCCAGCTGAAGCAGCTCGCGGGGGTTGATGCGGCGCACCGCTACCTTGGAAATCAAGCGCTCCAAGTCATTGATCTGACGCAGATTCTGAAGCAGATTACCCAGTAGCTCTGTATCGTGGAGCAGGGCCTCCACGGTATCTAGGCGGCGCTGAATTTGAGCGGGCTCCTTCAGTGGTAGTACTACCCACTTACGCAGCAGGCGGGCGCCCATGGGCGTCACGGTTTGGTCGAGGATGTCGATAAGGGGCACGCCGCCGGGGTGCTGAGGATGCACCAGCTCCAAGTTGCGCACCGTGAACCGGTCGAGCCACACGTACTTATCTTCCTCAAGCCGCCCGATGCTGCCAATGTGGCCCACATCAGTATGCTTGGTTTCGGCGAGGTAGTGCAGAATGCAGCCAGCCGCCGTGATACCCTCCCGGAGGCCATCAATGCCATAGCCTTTGAGAGAAGTAGTATTGAAGTGGCGCGTCAGCGTATCGTGGCAGTAGTCGAACCCGAACACCCATTCATCTAGGGCGAAGTGGCAGTAGTCGGGCCCGAATTGCTCCTCAAACTCCCGGCGGCTTTTCTTGCAGAACAGCACTTCGGCCGGCTGAAAATTTTGGAGCAGCTTGCCGAGGTACTCCAGGGTACCCTGAGCCACCAAAAACTCGCCCGTGCTGATATCAAGGAAGCTAATGCCCGCGTCCTGCTTGCCAAAATGCACGGCGCAGAGGTAGTTGTTGCTCTTGCGCTCCAGCACGTTGTCGTGCAGGCTCACGCCGGGCGTGACCAGCTCCGTAATACCGCGCTTTACTAGCCCCTTGGCTTGCTTGGGGTCTTCCAGCTGGTCGCAGATGGCCACGCGCTGCCCTGCTCGCACCAGCTTGGGCAGGTAGGTATCGAGGGCGTGATGCGGAAAGCCCGCTAGCGGCGTTTCGGCGGCAGTGCCGGCCCCGCGTTTGGTGAGCGTAATATCGAGAATGCGGGAAGCCGTGACGGCATCCTCGCCAAAGGTTTCGTAGAAGTCGCCCACCCGAAACAGGAGCACGGCACCAGGGTGGGCCTGCTTGAGTTGGTAGTACTGCTTCATCAGCGGCGTATCAATCACGGGGGCGGGACCGAGAGAGCCGTGCGTGCGGATGGGCTTTTTCGTAGGATCAGCGACTTTCGTTTTCACTAGCAAGAAAAGTAGCGCGTCGCTCCAGCGGCGCGTAACGTGGAATGCGGGGTGCAGGCGCAGCAGCACTACTGGCTGCCGGGCCCGAAGCTGGAGCTTCGCGCGGCGTTTCCTCCCATTCAGTATTGAGCCCAACAGCCGCAGCATGCAGACGCGTTCCTACCTTTGCAGGATGCGCAAACTCTCTATGGAAGAGCTGAACCGGCTGACGGTGGCAGACTTCAAAAATACGCAAAAATTCCCCCTCTGCCTGGTGCTCGACAATGTGCGGAGCCTGCACAACGTGGGGGCCGCTTTTCGCACCGCCGATGCGTTTGCCCTCGAAAAAATCTGGCTCTGCGGCATCACCGGCCGTCCTCCCCAACGCGAAATCACCAAGACTGCCCTGGGCAGTACCGAGTCGGTAACCTGGGAGTACGTGCCTACTACGGTAGAGGCCATTCACCAGCTCAAGGCGGCGGGGTACGTGGTCATTGCCGTGGAGCAAACGACTAGCAGCCTCGCCCTACCGGGCTTTCAGCCCGACCCGCAGCGGCGGTATGCCCTCGTCATGGGCAATGAGGTGTTTGGCGTAGAGGATGAGGTGCTGGCGCTGTGTGATGCTGCCGTGGAGATTCCACAATTTGGAACCAAGCACTCCCTGAATGTAAGTGTAGCAGCCGGGGTAGTGCTCTGGGATTTCATCAGTAAAACGGGCTGGGCTACATCTCAACAATAAATCTGCCTTGCTATTGAAAATCAGGCAAGAAAATCGCCAACTCCTCAGTAAATTTGGAACAGGCCGCTCTGCTGGAGCGGCTTTTGTTTTGCTGATCTGCTTACTCACTACTTCTACCGCGCCTCTTTGATGCACCTAGTCGCTTCTAAGCCCGCCGCCCGGGCCTTACTTTTCGCTGCTAGCCTGGTCATCCCAGCCATAGCAACTGCCCAACAAGCACCCTTCAATCGGGCCATCCAAGTATTGCAAGCCCGTCGGACGGCGTATGGGCTGGGAGAGCAAGATGTGGCCAATCCGGTGGTTACCAGCCAGCATACTGATGCGCACAATGGCGTTACGCACCTGTACTTGCGCCAGCGCCACGCCGGCATAGAGGTATCGGGTGCCGTAGCCGACGTGCATTTGACAGCGGCGGGCAAGGTAGTGAGTATGTCTAGCAACTTTGTGCCAGCGGTGGCTACTGCTGCGCGCACGACGGCGCCAGCACTTTCAGCCGAGCAGGCAGTAGCTGCCGCTGCCCGCGCCTTGGGCATGCCGGCTCCGCGCAGCCTACGAGTGGTGCAGGCTGGTACTGCTGCCACGGGTATTGTGTTCAACGAGGCAGGCATTTCCCTCGACAATATTCTGGTGAAGCTTATGTACCAGCCCCTGGCCAACGGCTCCATGCCCCTGGCTTGGGACGTTACGCTGGCTCCGCTGGACGGTGAGCATTACTGGAACGTGCGAGTAGACGCAGCCACTGGCACCCTGCTCGACAAAACGGACTACACCGTTTCGGAAAGCCTGCGCTTTGTGCCCCTACACCAGTCGGCACAGATTGCTGCGGCCAGCGCCCCCACTCCGGCCACTACGGCCAATAAAGTAAACGCGCCCAACAGCTACAACGTGTGGGCCGTGCCGGCAGAAAGCCCTGATCATGGCACCCGCCAAGTGGTTGTAAACCCTGCCGACCCACTGGTATCGCCCTACGGCTGGCACGATACGGATGGAGTAACGGGGGCAGAGTTCACCCGCACCAGCGGCAACAATGTGAATGCCTACGACGACCGCCCAAACCGCAACGCGTACACCACCGGCACCAGCATTAGCCCGATGGGGGGGCCAACCTGGAATTTGATTTCGCCTTTACGAATGGGCTGACGACTGCTCCCACAAGTAACCTGAATTTGGCCGTAGTCAACTTGTTCTACTGGAACAATATGATTCACGACGTGATGGCTACAAGGGCTTCGATGAAGTGAGCGGCAACTTCCAGGTGAAGAACTATACTAACCGCGGTGCCGGCGCCGATGCCGTGCAGGCTGAAGCGCAGGACGGCGCTTCGGCTTCACCTGTTCGCCTCAACAATGCAAACTTCTCTACTCCGGTAGAAGGCAGCCGCCCGCGCATGCAAATGTTTCTGTGGACGGCGGAGAGCAAGAGCATTCAAATTACGGCCCCTGCTTCCTTAGCCGGGCCACTCACTGCATTAGAAGGCTCTTTGGGCCGCCGGATATCAGCAGTAGGCCCCATCACGGGCAATCTGGTGGCGGTAGATGATGGCTCGGCCAAGCCTATTCGGGGCTGCAATGCGCCCCTGGTAAACGCGGCGGCCATCAGTGGTAAGATTGCCCTCATTCAGCGGGGCAAGTGCAACTTCGCCGTGAAGATCAGAAACGCCCAGAATGCCGGGGCCAAAATGGTAGTCATGATGGACAGCATACCCAATACAACCACGCTCGTGAACATGGGCTCTACTGTAGCGGCCGATACGGTAGGGCTCCGCATTCCATCCATTTTCATCACGAAAGCGGATGGCGACCGGCTGAAGGCGGCCCTTGACGCTGGCCAAACCGTGTCCTTATCAGCTTCTAGTACAGTCTACTACCGTGACGGCGACTTCGATAACGGCATTATTACCCACGAATATGGTCACGGTATTTCTACCCGCCTCACGGGGGGAGCGGCCAACTCAGGCTGCCTGCCCAACACTACCGGCTATGAGACCATGGGAGAAGGTTGGAGCGACTTCTTTGGCCTGTGGATGACTACCAAGCCCGGCGACGTGGGTACTACGCCCCGCGGCATCGGCACATACGTAGCCTTCCAAACACCCACCGGCACCGGCATCCGCCGCAAGCTCTACACAACCAACTTTGCCGTTAACAACCATACGTATGCTTTCCTTGGTACGGGCGAGGGGCAATACGCTGAAACCCACGACGTGGGAGAAGTGTGGGCGGCTACGCTTTGGGACTTGAACTGGGCCTTAATTGGCCGGTACGGGTACAATGCAGATATGAAAGCCTCGACCGGAGGTAATAACATCTGCCTGCAGTTGGTGCTGGATGGCTTGAAGCTGCAGAAGTGCACACCTGGCTTCATCGACGGCCGCAATGCTATTCTGAAAGCTGATACCCTCAATAATCAGGGGGCCAACTCCGCGTTGATCTGGAGCGTATTCGCCCGCCGCGGTATGGGAGTCAGTGCCACTCAAGGCCTGAGTACCAGTGTGTCTGATCAGGTAGTAGCCTACGATATGCCAGCGGTTTTGAGCACGCAAAAGCAACTCAGCGGGGAACTGCTGGAGGTGTACCCTAACCCAGCCAACAACCAAGTAGTGGTGCGGACGCAGATCAGCAGTTCGGCGCCGGTGCAGATTAGCGTCGTAACGTTGCTGGGCCAAACTGTGCACACCGAACAGGTAGCAGCCGCTCGCCTACAACAAGAGGGCGTAACGCTGAACACCGCCAACCTAGCAGCCGGTGTGTACATTGTGCGCCTAACTACCTCACAAGGAAACATTACGAAGAAAGTAGCGGTACAACACTAAGCAGCCCTCGGCGCCCTAGCTGTTGGTGCTAGAGTGCCTACTGGGCCGTACCAAGCCCACTAGGTCTTGATCTAGTGGGCTTCTTCTTGTGTTGTGTTTGCTGGTCCGTCTCACTGGGCCTTTCCTACCTGCTCCGTATGCCATCTGCTACCCCCATCGACGATCCTCATGCCACTGCCCGCCTAGCCTTACGCCCTACCGTGGAGGCTACCTTATCGGCAGAGCCCACCGCTGCAAACTTTCTGCACCGCACCCTGCGCCCGGTGCTTAAGCTCCAGCATGAGCACGTGCTAGCTACCGTAGCTGACTTTCTAAGCGACCATCACGTGCCATTTCTGCTTGCACACCGCACTGAGCAGCAACGCCTGATTGGGGAGCTACTTGGCCGCAATACTAAGCTGCGCTACACTATAGTAGGCCTGATAACCGGGCAGTTCACGCGGGAGGAGTATACCTTCTACCGCGCCCACCGCTCCGAGCTTAACCGTCGAATTTTAGAGCTGGCCGTGCAGCGCGCCCACGACAGTACAGAGGCCATTGCTCACTATACTACTCCCGCCGGACCATGAGCACGTACTACCAACTGCTTGAGGTGCCGGAGCAAGCCACATCGGTTGAGTTGCGCCAAGCTTACCGCCGCCTGGTATTTCTCACCCACCCCGACCGCACCTCTGATCCGGAGGCCCACCAGCGTTACCTGCTAATAAACGCCGCCTATGAAGTACTAGGACAGCCCACGAAACGTGCCACCTACGATGCCCAGCTGCGGGCACAGCGCCAGCACCCCCAAGCGGCTACCACGCCCGCACAGCGCGACCCCGCTATTCGCCGCCGATATACGGCTGCCGTTCAGCGTTCTAGCGGCCTGCTTCGCATTCGTCCTATGGACCTGGAAGTATATAATGCCCCTGCCCGCCGCTGGTGCCAAGTACTGCTGGGGCTGGTGCTCGTGGTGATGGTTGATTACTTTCTGCTGGTGCGCTCGGCCACGGGTACGTTTACCAGTATTCACTCTAGCCGTGCCACTAATGGGCGCTTGTTAAACTACGTGGATACCGACCGCGGCTCCTTTATCACGAACCAGCACTTCCCCATTACTACGGAGTATTTTCAGTTGAAAACCTCCCTGCTGTTCCGGTTTGTGCGAGAAGCCCGGTTG
This sequence comes from Hymenobacter sp. AT01-02, assembly GCF_000961955.2. NCBI lineage: Bacteria > Pseudomonadati > Bacteroidota > Cytophagia > Cytophagales > Hymenobacteraceae > Hymenobacter > Hymenobacter sp. AT01-02. Next base: position 123,411 of record NZ_JZIR02000028.1, on the reverse strand, counting down.
CCCAATGGCACTCCCCTATCGGTAGAATTTGGGTACGAAAGCTTGTTTGGCTTCCTGTTCGTACTACTCCTCCTCACCTTGCCCGCCCAGCTTCGCAACCTGACAGCGGCCATGCGGATCAACTTAGCCATTATAGCCTCGGTAGTAGGTGTTATTGTGCTGCTAATGGCCCTCACCGCGTAGCCAGCTCCCTTGCTTTACAAGCACAAAGGCCCGTAGCTCTGGAGCTACGGGCCTTTGTGCTTGTAAGACGGATAGGATTGAGGTTAGTCGTACTGTGATTCGCGCAACTGCACAGGAGGCGTCTTTTTGCGCAGGCGCATGTTCAGCGTTTCCACAATGAGGGAGAAGAACATGGCAAAGTAGATGTAGCCTTTCTCAATTTCCTTGTGGAAGGCTTCCATCACCAGCATCACCCCAATCATAATCAGGAAGGACAGCGCAAGCATCTTGATGGTAGGGTTGCGGTTCACAAAGTCGGCCACTACCCCAGAGAAAGCCAGCATTACGCCCATTGACAGGATAACGGCCAGAATCATAATCAGCACGTTATCCACCAGGCCCACGGCCGTTAAAATGGAGTCGAAGCTGAACACAATATCAATGATGATAATCTGCAAGATGATGCTCTGCATGGTAGCGCCGCCTTTGCTGGCGTGCTCTTCCTCCTCGCCACCTTGTAGCTTGGTGTGAATTTCCGTGGTGCTTTTCCCGATTAGGAACAATCCGCCCGCCAGCAAGATCAAGTCGCGACCCGATACGCCGAAAGGTTCGTCCAGCCAAGGCAGGTTGAGCGTAAATAAGGCGGCTTTCAGCCCCACAATCCAGGAAATGCTCAGCAGCAAACCAATGCGGCACAATAAAGCCAGCAACAAGCCAATGCTACGTCCACGCGCCTGCTGCTCCTGCGGCAGCCGGTTGACCACAATGGAAATGAAGATAATGTTGTCGATACCCAACACAATTTCCATGAAGGTCAGCGTGAGCAGGCTCACCCAGGTTTGGGGACTGGAGAAAACGGAGAAGTCGAAATTCATTAGGCGAGATGGTGACGAGGAGGAAAGTAGCGGGACCCGTAGGCAAGCGCACGTACAAATGAAAAGTAGCTACTAGCTGCTTCACTCGTACGCGTATCTGTGCTGCTGAACAGCTAGGACTTCATGTTCACGAACTGCAAGGGCTGACCGATGTCGGCGGAGCGCTGGCGCAGCAATGCAATAACGGCTTGCAGGTCGTCAATCTTCTTGGCCGATACGCGTACTTGGTCGTCTTGCATCTGCGCTTCTACTTTCAGTTTGGCGTCTTTGATAGCCTTAATGATTTTACGGCCCGCTTCCTTATCGACCCCGGCCCGCACCTTGATGGTTTTCTTTACCAGAGCGCCGTTGGCTTGTTCTTCGGCGGTAAAGTCGAGGGCTGTGCCATCGATACCTTGCTTTACTACCCGGCCCAGCAGAATATCTTCCAGCGCCTTCACGCGCATAGAATTCTCGGAGCTGAGCTGAATGGTGTTAGCTTTTTTATCGAGTTCAATACCGCCTTTGGTATCGCGTAAGTCATAGCGCGTCTGCAGTTCTTTCTTGGCGGTGTTTACTGCGTTTTCGAGGGTTTGCGGGTCTACTTTGCTGACAATATCGAAGGAGGCCATAATGCAGGAATGAGTTGGGTTGGGCTTCCTGTACGCCAAACCATGCGTGCGGTTTGGGCCAGGAAGCCAAAGGTAGGAACTTGGCACTGATTGGATAAAACCAGCCGTATACTCCCGTAGATTAGCTTGTACTTTTACCTCGACTTCGTTCTACGCGTTTCACTGCTGCGCCTATGCCCGTCATTGCCCCTCATACGCCCGATGAATGGGCCGCCTATTACCGCCTGCGCTACGAGGTACTACGCCAGCCTTGGGGCCAGCCGGCGGGGTCAGAGCACGCCGACGATGACGCCGCCCCAACTACTACTCATGCCCTACTGCTGTCTCCCGAGGGGCACGCCATGGCAGTGGGCCGCCTGCATCCGGCCAGCCCTACGCAAGGGCAAGTACGCTTTATGGCCGTTGCTCCCCACCAGCAAGGCCAAGGCCTGGGGCGGCAGGTGCTAACGTACCTCGAAGCAGCCGCTCGTACACAGGGCTTAGAGGAAGTAGTGCTGCATTCTCGTCAGAATGCCGTGCCCTTCTACCAGCGGCTGGGCTATGCGGTAGTAGCCCCCTCACACATACTGTTCGGTACCATCCCGCATTTTCTAATGCGCAAGTCCTTAGCCTAGTATCGCGTCATAACAGGGTGCTGGTTGAGGCTAGAACTTCTCTCGGCCCCGTAGCAATTCCCAGTACAGACGAAAGTCGCCGAGCAAGGACCACCAGGGATGTTGAAAAGTAGCTGGTCGATTACGCTCCACGAAAAAGTGACCTACCCAGGCGCAGCCATAGGCCGCAACCACGCCACCCAGTATTAGCCACGGCCGCTGCCATGCCACGGCTAGCCCCGTAGCCGCCAGAAATAGGCTAGTGCCCACGAAATGAAAAATACGAGTACCGCGCTGACTATGCTCGCGCAGGTAGCGGTGATAAAACTCAGCAAACGTATTGGTGCTGGGAGCACTCATGGCGGCGCAGTTTAAAGGTTTTACCTAAAGTAACTACCTTTTCCTACTTGCCTTCCCTTTAGTCATCTTCTGCCATGGACCACTTTCCTGATGTAGCTACGCTGGTGGCTATCTATAATCAAATCAACACTTACGGCCGCACCAACGGGATGGAACTACTACTCCAGCAGCCCGGCGAGGTGCAGTATCGTATGACGGTGAAAGAGGAGCACCTGTCCTCCCCGGGCACGTGCCACGGTGGGGTGCTGGCTGGCTTACTAGACTCGGCACTGGGAGCGGCGGCTTTGTCGTTGGCTTTCACGGCGGGGGAGCTGGTTTCTACCGTAGAGTTTAAGATCAACTACCTATACCCGGTGCACCTGCACGACCACCTGATAGCCCACGGCACCGTGGAGCACAGCGGCAAAACGCTAATAGTAAGCAGCGCTGTTATCCGCTGCCCCACCCACGATAACCGAGTAGTAGCACGAGGCTTGGGGACCTTCAACCGCTACCCAGCCACCAAGCGAGACTTCCACGATTTGCTTTTCCCAGCCTCGCCAGAATAGAGTTACGGCTAGGCCAGGACATGAAAAAGCCGGGTATCGTGCGGATACCCGGCTTTTTACAGAACTGCCGAACCAAGGCAAAAAGAGCAGGTTACAGACGTTCGGGTGAGCTAGCAGACTCGTGTTCGGCTTCGCCGTACTCGTCGCCATCCATTTCAGGTGGCGCAACTTTGCGGACCTGACGGGCGCAGTCTTCATCGCGGTGGTTGCGGCCTACGGTAAACTCAACCCAGTCACCTTCGTGCAGGTCGTTGAAGTCACCTTCTGCCATGTCCGCGTAGCTGAAAAACAGGTTGTTCGGGGGCATTACCACGAAGCCGAATCCGTTTTTCAGATTCTTGATGGTGCTGATACCTACCGTACCAACGGGACCAGCAGCCGTAGGACCGGTGGGGCGCACTGGCTTGGCGCTAGGGAATGCGGCTGGCTCGGGCGTGTTCACAAACATGCCTTCGATTACTTCATCGCCGGAGCTCAGGCCCTGGTCAATGATATCGTGCATCTGCGTGGGGTAGGTTACTTGCTCCAGCAGTTGCTGCGAAGCGCGAGTTACGCGGTTTTCGCCTTTGAAGTCAACGTACTTGAAGTCCCAGTTCAGCAGCATCACGCGGGTGCCGATGGTGTTGAGCTTCTTGATCAGAGGTACGTAGTCGGAATCACCAGCAATTAGAACGACTACGTCGAAGCTCTTGTGCAGCGAAAGCTCCAGCGCCTCCAAGGACAGCCATACGTCAATACCCTTCTCCTGCAAACGACCGTCGCGGGTTTTCAGGGGCATGTAGTGGGTAGTGATACCCAGGTTCATCAAAATATCGTCGAGCAGCCGGTCGTGAAACAGGCGGTCTTTGTCACGGGCTTCAGTTGCAGAAAGACGGCCGCGGAAAAAGTGAGAGTCAATAATTTGCGATAACCGCACGTCAACGTCTTCTTCTTCAGCTACTTGGTGCCGAATAAACTCATGCAGGCCTTCCAAGCTAATACGGGCCTTACGATCGTGCTGGAAGTAGTAGTAATCACTGATTTTCAGGAAATAATTGCCGTCATAAAAGACGCCTATCCTAATCAGAGGGCTATTCATCTGATTCATACAAAAACGGTTTGAGCGCAAAAAGGTGTGTTAATAAGAGCGGGGAGCGGTTCGGCAGGACCTGTGCCAGGCATAATCCTGGTCAAAGATACTACGGGAGGTAGTTATTGTATTCCAATAAGTCATGGTTTTAGTTTGTTTATCACGTGGTTAGGTTGTGGAACGTGGAGCAGAGGCGGGTCTGATGGCAGGAAGAGCGAGGAAATATAGCGTACCCTCCAATGAATAAGAGGTGAAGCGGAGGGACATTTAACGTAATTATTCATCATAGTGTAGTAGCTATCCTATAAATATGTATACCTAAATCGAACAACCAAGATACAATATTAAATAACATATATTCCCTTACCTATTAGACTAATACAAACTGCATAAATTTTATCCTACGCTAAACTAGGTAAATCAACAAATAATAGCCATAGTGCACCACACCAGCCTTCTTTAAGTACAATTAAAGAAAGTGCAGCCGTGGTGCAGCATTGAGGCTACTAAACCACTGAACGAAGGTAAAAGTAGCAGTAACTATGTTGCTGCATGTTCGCCCAAGCTATGTGTTTTGTAGATGAACCAAGACAATTAACAGACCAATTTCGCGTAGTAAACACCAACTTAGGCGTGCAAGTTACATGCGGCCCCAAATTGGGAGCCTGCTAGAACTGAAAGTGTCCAACTACTAAACCCAATACAAGCAGAGCGTAGCCGATACAAATGGCCACTTCCAGAGCATTACCACTAGCTGATCCTGTGCGGATAAGTGGCAGCTTGAAGGACGTATCTAGAAGAGGCATCAACCACTTTACACCCGCCTTGGTGAGCGTGTCGGCTAGCAAGTGGGACACGTAGCCGCCCCCCGCAAACAAGGCCACTCCGTGCCAGCCCAAGCTTTGATTAGCCAAATGGCCGATGTAGGTCCATAAGCCGGCGGCCCAGAGCGTATGCGTCCAGGAGCGGTGGGAAGTGAAGGGCGCTACCGACACAAACAGCCCCAGCATGCTCAGCCACACGTAGCTAGTATACAGGCCAGCTACCACAGTGCACAGGCCGGTGAACAGCAGGGCCAGCTTGCGGGTGGAGTCGCCTTGGAGAGCAGCCCCAATTAGTCCAAAGGCCAGCGCCGCCGTGAAGCCCATGCGCCGGTCGGGGCCGGGTGCCACGAGGAAGTGAGTGTAGAGGGCCAAGCCAGCCGCTACTCCTACAAAAGCCCACCGCACATACCGCTGGGCAAAGCCTAGGCGCTTGCTCAGCCGGGACCCAGGATGGTCAAGATCGGGGGCGAGGGAAGAAAAGCCAGCCAAGGCAATACCGGCCAGCGAAAAGGGAATACCCGGGACTAGGCCCGCTACGGCTACGCCGGTAATGAGGCCAATGGCCAAGTGAGAAGAACCGCGCACTAGTTGAATCCAGACTAAGAAATAAAGGTGGCGAAGATACCAGCCGCAGCCGCAATCTACCTATACCAGAAACGTGGACTTATGCCTCTCTCAGTATTACTTTATTGCTAATTATCTCAATCAAATTGTATTATAGCAATATAAATCTACCTTGCGCTTTGAAAACCTTGTGGGAAGGTTTTCTCATGTTCAACTTTTTCTCTTTGACATGCGACAAGGTGTACGGTTACTGACGATGGGAGTCAGTGCGTTTCTACTTCTGGGCAGTTCTCTAACGGTAGAGGCTGGAACTATATCGGGGCGAGTATTTGAGGATGTGAATTACGGAGGCGGCCAAGGCGCAGCCTATGTTAATAATGGAGCATTCTCTCTGCGGTCAGGAGTACGGGTTGAGATTTACAATAACCTCAACAGCCCCGCAACATTTGTTACTGCTGTAACCACAGATGCTAATGGTGCATATTCGTATAACTATGGTAATAACAATGGTAGAAGCTTCATTGTAAGAGTCGTTAGCAATACGGTTACATCGAGTAGAGGAGGTAACGGTTTGGTTCCTGTAGTCACGTATAGAAGCACCATTGCCGAGACTACTGACATTCGGAGTGATGATCTTGCCTACGTTGGAGGCCAGAACCCATCACAAACCGATGCTGGGTCAAATACATCTAATGCTAATTTAGTTGCCGCTGGCGCTCTTGTGTATACGACTGTACCAAGTGCTGATAGAAATGACGCCTTCGTGAATGTCGATTTCGGCTTCAGCTTCGATGTAGTAACGAATACGAACGATTCCGGGCAGGGCTCTTTGCGGCAGTTCGTCATTAATAGCAATGCGCTATCCAACACCAGCCTAGACCAGCGTCCGTTCAATAACAATGGCACCGCTACTGGCACCGACTTTCCGGCCGGGCAAGAAACCTCCATTTTTATGATTTCGGATGGTACCGCTCGACCGGGGTTGCGGGCGGGGCTACCCAATCAGCTAACTAACGCTAGCAACGCTGCCGCCACTTCTGGCAACCGCCGGGCGTTGATTACGCTCACAGCCAGCCTTGATGCCATTACGGACGCAGGTACTGCCCTTGATGGCACTACCCAAACCACGCTCCTAGACTCCAACACCGGCTCCCTTGGCAGTAGCGGTACTGTTGGCACTACCAACATCACTTTCAGAACGTTTTCCGCCCCTGAAGTAGAAGTTTCGGTGCCCAACACGAATGGGGCATCAGGCATTACAAGTTCAGCTAACAACATCATTCTGCGAGGCATAGCCGTGCACGGGGGTGGGGCTAACTTTGGCGATGCAACAATAGAAGCCACGGCGGGTACCAGCCTGCTGATAGAAGGCTGTGGCATTGGCATCAGTGCCTTCTCGCTTGCGGCTCCGGCTAACCCCACGGCCGGAGTAGGCGTGTACTTGCAGAACCCTTCGGGCACTGTTCGTAACAGCATTGTGGCCGAGTGCGGCCGTTCGTGCATCAACTACTCCGCTGGGTTTAACGTGACGGGTAGTGGCTACACAATTACGCAAAATGAGCTACTACAAGGTGGCCGGGTTACGGCGGGCGGCGACAATATTACGGTAGGGCGAGCCGACGGTGCGCCGGGAGCCGCTGGCCCAGTGACAATTACTGAGAACCTGATACGGGATGCTAATAGCAGCGGCATTCAGCTGGAGATTGGGTCTATCAGCAACAACACCATCAGCAACAACACCATTACTGGCAACGGCAAAGGTGGGGCACCTACTCGCTTGGAAGGTTCGGGCATTCACTACTTGCTCCGTAGAGACCCAACCAACAACCCCATTCTCAGCACCAACTCTGACCGGATTACCCTTAATGTCATTTCCAACAACCAGTCGTCGGCAGTAGTAATCAATTATGGGCAGCGCAACGTGCGCGTCACGCGGAATTCCATTTACGGTAATGGTGACGGTACTACCGGCGGCGAAGGCCTCATTGCCGTTGACTATACCCCTGCCACGTACTATGCGGGCGGAAACCCTGCATACGGCCAGGGCGACGGGGTAACTCCTAACGACGGTACTACCAGCAGTGAGAAGCCCAACTTTGGGATGAATTACCCCATCATCACGAAGAAGAATGTAACCATCAACGGGGCTACTACTACGCTGCACGTGGAGGGCTTTGTAGGACGCACCGCCGGGCAAACAGCTTTTGCCAATACCGAAATTGAGTTTTACCGCGGCGACAACTCTACGGATACCAACCAGAACGGTGAGATTTTCGCGGGCGACGGACAGAACTTCCCGCACGGGGAGCCCCGCACTTACTTGGGCAACACCCTCACTGGCTCAACGGGCTCTTTCTCAGCAGACATTGTTATTCCCTCTAACTCTATTTCGCCGGCGCTGCTAACCACCGACCCCATCAATGCCCTTGCTTATAAGGCAGACATGGGCACCTCGGAAGCCGGTATCAACCTGATTCCGAATACGATTCCGGCGGGAGCTTGCCAGTAGAGCTAGTACATTTTGATGCCCGGGCGGCGGGCAGCAACGCCCTAGTGACGTGGGCCACGGCCATGGAGAAGAATAACGACCACTTTGAGGTGCAGCGCAGCCGCGACGGCCGCGAGTTTGTAACGGCTGGTACGGTGAAAGGCCGTGGCACCACGCAGGTAGGCTACGCCTATAGCTTCACGGATGCCCTTGCCGATGCGACGGGCCTGTACTACTACCGCCTGCGGCAGGTAGACACCGATGGCACTGATTCTTACACGGCCGTGCAAACGGTAAGCTTTATTGGTAGCACATCGGAGGCAAGCCAGGCACTACGGTTCTACCCAAACCCGACTACGAACACAATCACCCTCGACCAGAACGCGCTGGCCGCTGGTACCTATCAGCTCACCGTGACCAACTTGCTGGGAAGCGTAGTAGCAACCCAAACAATTACGGGTGGCCGACGCAACACCGTTGATCTGCAGCGCCTACCTGCGGGTAGCTACTTAGTGCATGTGCGCAACAACGCTGTGCAGCTAACGCAAAAGGTAGTGAAGAACTAACCCTACGTAGTCATAGGGCTGCCACTGCCCGACTACCCGTTACTTTCTGATCAGGAAGTAGCGGGTAGCCGGGCAGTGGCGCGTTTAGCGCCAGCTACCACTGGCCGGAGCTGCCTTTTATTTCGCCTTCAATATCGCGCACCTGGTTTTCCAGCAGGGCCAGGCCGCGGCGAAATGCATCGGCTACTTCTTCTTTTTCGTGGTCGGGCAAGGGGCCCTGCTCGCGCACTTGCTCGCGAATTTGTCGCAGGTGGTGTAGGAGGTTGTCCCACTCCTCCGCACCGTTCTGCTGTTGGTTGTCCGTCATAGCCTTATACCCACCGGGGCTACTTGTACTGCGTGAATTAGGAAGATACGGGAGTGTTACCGAAAAGTGTCGGAAACTTTCGCGCGCCAGCAGCGGTATTGACTAGCGCGTATTCCTCTCGAAGAACGCCAGCTGGCTTCTCTCCTGCGTGGAGGTGAAACCAAGGTGGTTCAAACGGCCAGAACAGCGGTAGTACCTCCCCCGCGAGCAGGTACGTCCCCTCTGTTATCTGCTTTCCCACGGGGCAGTGGCCGCTATTGTACCTTTGAGAACTACGCTTGTGCGCCGGTGGCGTACGTTGCTTACTGCGTGCCCGACCGGAGTTGCCTTCGGCCGGGCTTCTACCTTTGCCTCCCCCTAGCCGATACTTGTTTTGAAGGTTTCCGATTTTCTCAAGCTCTACTCCCTGGACCCTACCGCCCTGGCTGTGGGCGCCCGCCTGAATCCGGCCACGGCAAACACCCTGCGCGGCGCGGCCGACAAGGCCGATGCCAGCGCCGTACGCCTGCATCTGCGCGGGTTAGTAGGTAGCCAGGATGCGGTGCTGGCCGCGGCCCTGCACCAGGAGTTCCCGGATCAGCATCACTTGTTTATTTTGCACGACCGGGATGAGGCAGCCTACTTCCTGGCCGACCTGCAGCACTTGGTGCCCGAGGAAGAGCCGCTGCTGTTTCCTACCTCCTACAAGCGGCCCTACAGCTTCGATGAGACGGAAAATGCCAATGTGCTCATGCGGGCCGAGGTGCTGAACAAGCTCAACTCCCACCGCGGCCCCAAGACTACTGCCGAGCAGGCGGCCGACGATGCCGAAGAAGTAACGGCGCCGGAAAACCAGCCCAAGGGCAAGAAGCGTGTGAAAGCCACGGCCAAGGAAACCGCCGGGGCCCTCATCGTAACCTACCCCGAGGCCCTGTTCGAGAAGGTAATCAACAAGAAAAGCCTGGTAGCCAACACCTTCCTGGTGAAGGTAGGCGATAAGCTGGATGTGAACTTCGTGAGTGATATGCTGGCGGAGTACGACTTCGAGCGGAGCGATTTTGTGTATGAGGCGGGCCAATTTGCGGTGCGCGGGGGCATTGTAGACATTTTCAGCTACGCCAACGAGCTGCCCTACCGCATTGAATTGTTCGGGGACGAGGTAGAGACGATTCGCACATTTGACCCCGAAAGTCAACTGTCGGTGGAGAAGCGCCAGCAGGTAAGCATCATCCGAACGTGCAAACCAAGCTGCTCCAGGAAACACGGGAAGCCTTCCTGGACTTCATCCCGAAGAATACCGTGCTCTGGGCCAAGGACGTACGCCAGACCTTGGACGTGGTAGACGAGTACTTCGATAAGGCCGAGCACGGTTTTAAGGAGTTACTGGCCGCTTCAGGTGGCACGCAGGTAGTAAGCAAGCCCGACGATTTGTTTGAGTCCGGGAAGTCGTTGAAGAAGCTGCTGGATGGGTTTGCGGTGGTGGAATTCGGCAAGCGGTTTCACTTCAAAGCCGGGTCCGAGGAGTTCCAGTTCAGCAGTAAGCCCCAGCCCAGCTTTGGCAAGGACTTCAACCGCATTGTAAAGAACCTGCACGATAACCAGAAGAAGGGCTACACCAACATCATTGCGGCCGAGCAGGTACGCCAGGCCGACCGCCTGCGCACCATCTTCGACGAGCTGGACAACAACGTGCAATTTCAGCACTTGCTGCTGGGCTTGCGCGAGGGCTTCATTGATGAAACCCTCAAGCTCATCGTTTACACCGACCACCAGCTTTTTGAGCGGTATTACCGGGCTCAGGAAACCCGCAAGTTTAGCAAGAAGAAGGCGCTGACTTTGAAAGAGCTGCGTACCCTGGTACCCGGCGACTACGTGGTGCACCAGGACTACGGTATTGCGCGCTTTGCGGGCCTCACGCAGGTAGAAATCAACGACCGGGTGCAGGAAGCCATCCGGCTGGTGTACCGCGACGACGATGTGCTGACCGTGAGCATTCACGCCCTGCACAAGATTGCCAAGTACAGCGGGGCCGAGGGCACGCCGCCCACCATGAGCAAGCTGGGCTCGCCGGAGTGGGAAAACAAGAAGAAGTCCGTCAAGAAGAAGGTGAAGGACATTGCGGCCGAGCTGATTCGGCTGTACGCCAAGCGCAAAACCGCGCCCGGCCACGCCTTCGCCCACGATTCCTTTATGCAGGCCGAGCTGGAATCAAGCTTCATCTATGAGGATACCCCCGACCAGGCCAAAGCCACCGAGGACGTGAAGCGCGACATGGAGGTACCCCACCCCATGGACCGCCTGGTGTGCGGCGACGTGGGTTTCGGCAAGACGGAAGTAGCCATTCGGGCGGCGTTCAAGGCCGTGGCCGACGGGAAGCAGGTAGCCATTCTGGTCCCAACCACCATTCTGGCTATGCAGCACTACAAAACTTTCCGGGAGCGGCTCGCCGACCTGCCCGTGACGGTGGAGTACGTCAACCGCTTCAAGACGACCAAGCAGATCAAGGACACACTGGGCCGGGTGGCAGAGGGCAAAACCGACATTCTCATTGGTACCCACCGCCTCACCAACAAGGACGTGCAGTTCAAAGACCTGGGCTTGCTGGTGATTGACGAAGAGCAGAAGTTCGGGGTGAAAACCAAGGACAAGCTAAAGGAGCTGAAGGTGAACGTGGACACGCTCACGCTCTCGGCCACGCCCATTCCGCGCACCCTGCACTTTTCCCTTATGCGCCCGCGACCTGAGCGTGATTGCCACGCCCCCACCCAACCGCCAGCCGGTGCAAACTGAGTTGCACGTGTTCGATGAGCTCTTGATTCGGGATGCTATTTCGCGGGAGCTGAAGCGGGGCGGGCAGGTGTTTTTCGTGCACAACCGCATTAAGGACATTGAGGAGCAGGCCAGCATGATTCTGCGCCTCGTGCCCGACGCCCGCGTAACCTACGTGCACGGGCAGATGGACGGCGACCTGCTGGAAAAGCGCATGATGAAGTTCGTGGATGGCGACTTCGATGTACTGGTGAGTACTACCCTCATCGAGTCGGGTTTGGACATTGCCAACGCCAACACCATCATCATCAACCGCGCCCACATGCACGGCCTCTCCGACCTGCACCAGATGCGCGGGCGGGTAGGCCGCTCCAACAAGAAGGCCTACTGCTATCTGCTCACGCCTCCGGTAGCCGGCCTACCTTCCGATGCCCGCAAGCGCCTGAGCACCCTGGAGGAATTCTCGGACCTGGGCGCGGGCTTCAACGTAGCCATGCGCGACCTCGACATTCGGGGGGCGGGCAACCTGCTGGGCGGCGAGCAGTCGGGCTTTATCAACGACCTGGGCTTCGAGACCTACCACCAGATTCTGGACGAGGCCGTGCAGGAACTGAAGGAAACCGAGTTCCGCGACCTGTTCCTCGGCGACCCGACCCAGCGCCTGCAAGAAGCCGCCGGCACCGGCCGCCCCAAGGAGTGCAACATCGAAACCGACCTGCAAATCCTCATCCCTGATGCCTACGTGAGCAGCGTGTCGGAACGCTTACAGCTCTACAGCAAGCTAGACCGCGCCAAAGGCCCCGAGGAGCTGCGCAAGGTGCTCAACGGCATGGTGGACCGCTTCGGGCCGCTGCCCGCCGAGGTGGAGCAGCTAGCCGACATTGTGCGCCTGCGCTGGCAGGCCTGCCAGGCCGGCTTCGAGAAGCTGACGCTGAAGAAGAACCTGCTGAAAGGCTTCATTCCGGCCACCAACAACGAGCCCTACTTCCAGGGCCCCACCTTCGGCAATATCCTCAGCTACGTGCAAACCCACCCCCGTTCGGCCTCCATGAAGGAGCGCAAGGAGCAGCTCATCATCAGCATCGAGGACGTGAAAAACGTGCAAGCCGCCCAACGGATTTTGAGTGAGTTGGGAAGTGAGGAAAAGGTTGAGGTCTAAAAAAAAGGGCTGCTATTGATATAGCAGCCCTTTTTTATTTTTTCTTGTTAATTGCATCGCGCATTTTTAATGCAAGATCACTTTCCTTAGTAGGATTATCAGCCAATTTATCTTGTTTATAATCAGATTTTCTACCTCTCGATTTCGACAAATACATATCCATTTTCTTTAGTTTAACTGTAAATGGAGGATGAAAATTGTAAGGAAGTTTATCAACAACATCTTGACATATCTTTTTAGCCTGTCCATATCTATTAAGCCTTATAAACACCTCTGTAATCTGTACTAGAGCAGCCAAAACTTCAGCTCTAGTACCAGCTTGCAGATCAATTATTTCTCCAGAAGCCAAAAGTTCTATGAGAACATTCCCTGGATACCTAGTTATTGCAACAAACATATTTGCTTGATCACTAAACTGCTTTTTGTAGTCATCTGGTTCTATTATGCCCACCCGCCTTTCTTCTAAAATTCTTTCACGACCATCTATTGATAGTTTAGATTGATATATAGCAAGAAGACTTTTAAGTTGAATAGACTGCTCTTTTGTAACATCATTTCTATGTCTTAAATACGTGTTAATAACAGAAATAGCCTCCTCTCTGGAATTATCTAAATCGGCAGCCCATAGATATTGAGCATAGTTTTTTATAAAAACAAAACTTTTATCAAATGAATGTTTATAATCTGCAAATAGTTTTAAAGTAGCCTGCGCATTGCTCCGAGATGAAAAAAGATATGCTCCGAGATTTAGAATAGCTTGAATCTTTACAAGCGGGCTTGTTTGAGGTCTATTAATAATCATTCTATACTTTGTAATCACTTCCCCTTCTGGAGCAGTAACACGTGTAGAATCAGCATCAAACAACAAAGCATTATCATTATCCAATTTTTTATCTTTACCAATAATAGAAAGCTTCGTTGTTAATCTAGCTTGATACGAAGGCTCCTGCTTTTGATAGTATTCGTTCATTATTTTTAATATCTCTCTTGAATACACTCTAAAGAATTTTTGGTCTACAATTTCAATTATCTTTAGCTTAGCCAATTCATTTATTGCTACTTCAAATTCATCTTGATTATCTTCCATATTTAGAAGAAATTTTAATTTAGCAATTACATTTGATAGGTCACTTTGATCAACCAAAAGGCTTATAGCTGTAAAAACGGACTGAGCAATAGGAGATAAATAATCATATATTCTATCGTAAAGAAACCTCACAGCTGAAGCCGAAGACTTTATGTCTATACCTATTACCTCATTAAGATCTCCTTTTTGAGCAAGAAGTACTGCAAATTGAAATATAAACAACGGGCGCCCTTCTGTAATCTCATGCACCTTTGAAGAATTGCCATTTTGATTAAGAACTTTAATTAAAGCTTCAGGTCTTATAGTGGGAGCTTCCACGGCTACCACTTCAAGCAAAAACTCTATCATCTCTTTTTCATCAAGCTCATTCGTCTTAATCTCTTCACCCATAATTAATGTAGCCGCACGAGTAGTAATTATAACTTTATGAAAATTAATATTTAATTTTTTAATAAAATCAAGCACCTTACTTTGCTCAATAAGGGAAAATGTTTCAAAATCATCAATAATCAACAGCAGCTTCCCTTCAAATTTAATTATATCATCTATTTCAGAAGAAGGAGCACCAAACATTATATCATTAACATATTGAGCTATAGATTCCATAGAATCAACTTTTTCATTATCAACTTCGTTAATATTACCTTTAAAATAGTTATAATAACGGTCCTTAGCCGAGAGAAAAATAATATAATCAAATTTTTTTCTCTCTGCGTTAGCTAAATCTTCGCAAAGACTTTGGATAGAAGCTGTCTTACCAACACCTCCATGCCCCCATACTGTTGCAAATACAGAAGACTTACTTTCAAGTAAAAATTTCTCTATCTTTCCTTTAACTCCAGTTTCAATATATTTTTTATAATTTTTATTAAACACATTTAAAACAGTCCCATTACCACTCCTATATTTCTTTGAATCAATCTCAACCACAATATTCGAAAAATCACTAATCTCGAATAACTCATCGCCGGTCTTAATCAATTTATTATACCTAGACAATCCCGACAACTTTTCCTGTATTGAAGAAAATATATAATACTCCCCTTCATCTTTAATAACAACAAAGGGAGACAGCCTAAAATAACCTATTGATTCATTATAACCATATAAGCCTGTCTTAGCAAATTCATAAACTTCAAGCGAGCAATTCCAAGGAAAATAATCACTCCCATTAGACTTGTATATAATTCCCACTGCCATTCCATTAGAAATTTCGTCCACAGTAATCAAGTCAATGTTCCCTGACAGGAAAGGAACACCAGAATCTAATAGTCCATCTTGCAATTCATTAAGCAACTTTATCAACTCCTCAATTCCATCTTCAAATGTATATCCATGTCCTAACTTTTCATTTCTAAATGAAGGATAATTTTCGAGAGATTTTCTCATCTTTTTATTTCCGAAAAACTCTTTATCCACATCCATCCTTCTAATCAAACTAATAATAGTACCTACAGAAGGCTTTATAATATTTGAAGAAATATATTCTTTACTCTCCGTTGTGAGATTGTTATAATTTCTATTCCACAGATAACCCAACATTAGCATTAGCATATATTCGTACCTTGCCTGACAATGTACGCTCAGAGCTGCCTGGTTCCCCTGTGCTGCCACGACTTGAATCTTACGCGACAAACTTTTAAGAATAAAATCCATTTTATATTTCAATGTTGAACTTATTGTTTTGCAATATAACACGTTTATTATTAATCAATCATACCTCAAATGAATTCTACTTTAAATATTTGCCTGGTGGTTCGCATAATATTTAATGACCTAATAAATTCTCTTCCTCACCCCACATCTTTCTTCTTCGTATTACTATTAGTTCTGTCTGCCTTGGAAAGCCGTTACATTGCGGCTCTTAAATTGCAAGTTATTGGTTACCTCACCTGGCCGCGGAAGTGGCCCAGTAGCGGGCGGCTACCACTCGGCTTTCAGCACCGACATGATGAGTTTATCATGGAACTGGCCGTTGCGTAGGCACGCTTCGCGCAGGCGGCCTTCCAGCTTGAAACCGGCTTCGGCGCAGGCTTTTACCCCGCCTATGTTTGGCTCCGAGACGGTGAGCATAATGCAGTGCAGGAAGTGGGGAGCTGCAACAGCGCGACGATGCTTGGCTGATGGCCGTAGATGCACAGTGATTCTGGGCGTTGCGTATCTCCTGCCGGGTTTTGGCTTTGCCGTAAATCGAGAGGTACTTATCGGACGATGTTGAAGGCTACACGGCCTTCTCGGCCATGTCCAGGGCGGAACCGGTAGAGCGTGTTTGGGAAATGCAGAGGGCACAAAAGAAGCGAGTCAGTGAGTTGCGGCGGGAGTTCCTAGGCTTCCGCTCGCATGATAGTTGACGGCTATCAACCCCTTCCTGACGCGCAGTGGCAAGTTATGGCGATAGAAGAATACACCTGACCACGTTCAACTGGGTCGCCTTGCTTCCATAGCCGCCGGCGGCAGTTGTGCTGAACGCCAAGCGCAACCATATCCTTTGACTGACGGCTGCCGTTACTCCTGCACCCATCTTCCTCTTTATCTACTCGTTAATCGTCCTTATGAGCAAGCCCATTTCCCGCCGTATGCACGGCGCCCTCGACTATTCCGCCGCCCCCCTCGTCGTCGCCGCCCCGGCGCTCATCGGCTTTAGCGAAGACAAAACCCCCGCTACCCTGGGCTACGTGCTGGGCAGCGGCATCTTGGCCCTTACCGCCTTCACGCGCGCCGAGTGGGGCCTGGTAAAATCGGTTCCCTACAAAACCCACCTGGCCATCGATGTGGTGACGGCCCTCACCAGTTTAGGTGCGCCGTGGCTCCTAGGTTTTTCCAACAACAAAAAAGCACGCAACACCTTCTTGGCCATCGGCGCCACGCTGCTGACCACCGGCTTGCTCTCCGAGCGAGAGGAGATGCCGAAATACCGCTAATCGTCGGTTACTTGTTTTGGAAAAAGCCTTTCTGCGCAAACAGAAAGGCTTTTTTACGTGAAGAGGCGGTTTGGCTTTGGGTAAAGCCCCCTGGCACGCTATGCTTCGATACGTTCAGCATAACCAATTTTACTAGCCCAAACACGCTCTTATTGGTGCGGAATACCCATTTCAGGCCGTTGGCCTTGGCGGGCACTGCATAGAAGATGGGACCGGGGCCGGATTTGCCGGCGGCGCGGCTACGGTCCAGCTGCATGGTGCCTTCAGAGCTAGCAGCAGGTTTCGCTGGAGGGTTTGCGGTAGCCAGGTTCCTAGGGTACCGAGATAATGAATAGTTGACCTGCTCCAGCATTCGACTACGGGCGAGGCAATCTGATCAGCGAAACGCAAGCTACTGGCGGCTACCACTCGGCTTTCAGCACCGACATGATGAGCTTATCATGGAACCGGCCGTTGCGTAGGCACGTTTCGCGCAGGCGGCCTTCGAGCACAAAACCTGCCTTGGCGTAGGCTTTTACCCCGCCTACGTTGGGCTCCGAGACGGTGAGCATGATACGGTTGAGGTGAAGCTCGGTGAAGCCCAGGGCCAGCACTTGCTTCGTGACCTCGGTGCCCACGCCCCGGCCCCAGTGGGCTTTCTCCCCGATGAAGATGAAGTACTCGCCCGATTGGTTGAGCCGGGAAATGCCGGAGATGCCCGCGTAGCCGAGTAGCTCCTGGGTATCGGTGGTGAAGATGCCCCGGTTGAGGCTGCTGTCGTCGCGGAGGGTGCGGGCAAACCAAGCGTCTATCTGGGCCTCCGTGGTCATGGTCTGGAACGCCGACAGGGAATACTCGATGACTTCCGGGTCTTTGATCCACTTATAGAAGTGGCCTACGTGTTGGGGTTGCAGGGGAGCTAGCGTAATCATGGGGCCGTTTTGGGCGAAGGTAAGGTGATGCGCCTCTCCGCTAGTGGTCTTGGAACCTACGAGTAGTCTCGGAACCCCTTCCTCAGGATTCAACTACCTAAATTTCAGCTTTTTCTTCTACCCGCAATCCGCTCCTATATCCACTGCGTAGCTTTTTTCATCACGGATTTATCTCACCTAAACTCCTACAAATGAAAACCAAGTTCTACTTCGGCCAGCTATTGGCTACTGCTGGGCTTTTCTGCGCGTTGGTTGGTTGCGAAAAGGCCACGGATGATGCGGTGGCCCCGGCGGGCAGCACGGGCATCAGCGACGTAAAACGGGCAGATCTGCCTTTTCGCTTCTACGCTCTGGCGGGTGGCCTACAGCTGGATGCATTTGAAGGCTCAAACCCTGACCGGGTAGTTAACTCAGTTTCTATTACGGGTTTGCAGAGTGGTGAGAGAGTTCTGGCTATTGATTTCCGGCCGGCCACGGGGCAGCTCTACGGGCTGGGCAGCAGCAGCCGGCTCTACGTAATTAACCCACAAACTGGTGCCGCCCGCGCCATCGGCACCCAGGCCTTCACCCCGGCGCTTACCGGCTCAATAGCGGGCTTCGACTTCAACCCCACCGTAGACCGTATTCGGGTAGTGACGGACGCCGGGCAGAACCTACGCCTGAACCCCGAAACCGGTACGGTAGCTGCCGTAGATGGCACTATTAACGGGGTGAGTGGAGCTATGCTGGCCGGAGCCGCGTATACCAACAACGTAGCCGGGGCCGCCTCCACTACCCTATATGATATTGATATAGCCACCCAGAAGCTCTACAAACAAACGCCCCCCAACGATGGTACGCTGGTGGAAGTAGGCGACCTGAAGATTAAGGTTACTGGCAATGGCGGCTTCGACATAGTACCCGGCACCGATCTGGCTCTGGGCCTGTTTGAGGTCAACAAGAAACCTACGCTCTTCCAGGTAGACCTGACCACGGGGGCGGCGCGCATTCTGGCCAAGTACGACAAGGACGAGCAGTATACCGGCCTTGCCATTCCAACCCAGCCCGTGGCCTACGCCGTGAGTGCCAGTAGCCAGCTTCTTATCTTCAACCCCACCGCTCCTGGCACATCCGTTGCCAAGCCCATCACTGGCCTAAGCAGCGGGGAGACGATAGTTGGGCTTGATTTCCGACCCGTGAATGGGCAGCTCTATGCCGTGAGCAGTGCCAGCCGTTTGTTTACGCTGAATGCTTCTTCGGGCGCGGCCACGCTGGTAGCTACGCTCAGCGTGCCCCTTCAGGGTACTTCTTTCGGGGTTGACTTTAACCCCGTGGTAGACCGCATTCGGGTGGTGAGCAACACGGGCCAGAATCTACGCATTAACCCCGCCGATGGGGCGACTATTAAGGATGGCAACCTGAATCCCGGTACGCCCGCCGTTACGGGTGCCGCCTATGCCAACAACGTAGCAGGTACCACTACTACTACCCTCTTCGATGTAGATGTAGCCAGCGACAAGGTGTTCCGGCAGATGCCGCCCAACGATGGTACGCTGGTAGAAGTAGGCGCACTCGGCGTGAATGCCGAAGCCTCTACTGGCTTTGACATTGGGGGCACCAGCAACGTGGCGTATGCTCTGCTGGAAGTATCGGGCCGCACGGGTCTCTACCGCCTCAATACCACTACGGGTAGCGCCCGACGCCTCGGCGACTTCTCTGACCGCGTTTCCGGGTTCACTATTGGCCTGGGCTTTTAGCGGTTAGCTTACCACATTTTCAACCGCTCCTGGTGCAGTCCGTGCGCCAGGAGCGGTTCTGTTTTAGTAGCAACGATAAGCGAAGCAACATACCGGATTCCGCAGCAGGGTACGAGCACGGCCTAGGGGTTAGGCAATGAGCACGCCGTAGGCTGCCTGTACCCAGAAAAACGTCATTCCGCGCGTAAGAGTGATTGAGTTACTGCGCGGCGCGCGTGAGTACGGCTACCGGCGTAGCACCAGAAAGCAGGGTCAACTGGTTATCGGCGCTGATTTGATAGGTAAGGCTTGGGGTGTTGAGCACGGCTAGCAGTTGCTGCTCCACGTTCGGGCCCAGGCAAGCCATGCGGGTAGAACCTACTTGCCCAAAGCTGAGCGTATTGCCGGTGGCAGTGTAGCTTCCCATGAGGCGGTTGCAGCTAGTGAAGCCCGAGAGGTGGCCCGTGGCCGAATCGAAAATCAGGTGGGCCGCCCGCGTAGAGTCGGTGGCGGGCACGGGGGTACCGTTGAGGGTGCTTACCTGCCAGCGGCCGTTGAGGAGAGCGGGATTGGGGGCTACGGCAGACATAGCAACGCTGGAGGGAATGGTGCCAGTAGCTTCGGTGGCTTTCTGGCTACAGCTACTCAGGGCCAGGCCAAGGAAGAGCAGGCAAGATGGTAGACTAGGCAAATGGTTCATAGGACTGGCGGCGGACAGAGCGTGGTGGAGTGTACGGCCCTCACAAGGAGACGCAAGCGTAAGAAGTCAAGTTTCGGGCCATTGTAGCAGCCAGGATATTCCTCAACCCACCTTCAACGGCTGCTAGCTCGACGCTACGCCTAGTATACTCGTTCATGGTCTGCGGGTTCCGGGGCCGTCCCTTGGCTCTACTACCCAGCCTCTTGATGAAACAACAACGGGTCAGGATTTCAGGGAGTAACTGAGGAACTCAGCGGCTACTCAGCTCAGTACTTAGAAAAGGTGATGAGGGCGGCCAACCCCAGGCCGAAAAGAATAACTCCGCCAATGATGGCTCCTACCCCCACGCTACTAGCCGTGGCTCCGGCCACGAGCAAGCCCAGACCCAGCAACAGCACCACCACCGACAGAAAACAAACTATTGCCGCAAATGCCTTGGCACCTCCTTCCCTGGGTGCGCGGTGCTGCTGGGCTACGTGCTGCGTCGTATGTGGGCGGGGCACTAGCTGCCGAGCGGCCACCACAGGCATCTTGCTTAGCTGAACGGGTAGAGCGTGCCTGGCAAATACAGCCGCTTTGTGCTCCCGCGGGCCAGCAGTATGGTCGGCTGCTGGCGTATCCCTACTGGGTAGCGCTGCCCCTACCTGCCCCGCCGCCGGGGAGCCGGGTGCAGTTGGGGCCACAGCCACCAGCGGCCGGGAAGAGAAGGAAAACACCGCCTTTTCACTTTGGCAACTCCCGAGCAATACCGCACTTGTCAACCACCAGCACGCACGAGCATACTTCATTAGAAATTTATAGGAATAAGGAAAAGATGAAAGCAGCAAAGATAAAGGAAGGTGTAGCGGGCTGGTACTACCCGTGCGGGGCGCTTTATGTACCAGTAATTGCCGACCTAGCAACCGGCCGTAGGTAGGGTTATAAAGTCCGCTTATCTTGGGCGTCTGCCTTGCCGCATCCTTGAGGAAGTAGGCAGAAGAAATGCACGTTCTGCGAGCTGCCACCCACACCTATTCTCTTTCGGCCAGCCCTCTGGGGCGTATAAGCTCCGCACAGCGCAGGTTACGTGAGTTGATACAAGCCGATTTTATCTACTGTTCCTACCTCTTACTTAGTACTATATTCCATGAGCCGATTACTGCTGATTTTCTTACTGTGCGCGTTGGCTGGCGGGGCATTTGCCCAAAGTACGGTTGAGGGGGTGCTGGAGGCTGCCTACCAAGCAGGACACTTCAACGGGTCGGCGTTGGTAGTGCAGGAGGGCAAGGTAGTAGGCCGCGTCAGCAAGGGCTATGCAAATCTGCAGTTCGCGGTGCCCATTACGGCCAGCACGCGCTTCCCTATTGCCTCCATGACCAAAACCTTCACAACCATTCTGGTTTTACAGCTCATGGAGAAGTCCTTGCTCCAACTCGATGACAAAGCCGCGCAGTACGTCCCCGACCTGCCGGCCAGTTGCCAGAACATTACCCTTCGGGAGCTGCTGACCCACCACTCCGGCCTACAAAACGAGCCTCTGCTGGCGTACAAGGCCCGCTACTCCACTGCGGAGTACGTCAAGAAGTTTGTGAACAGGCCCGAGCAGACGAAGGAGCCGGGCTTCAATTACAATAATGTAGACTACGTGCTGCTTACCCGCGTTCTGGAGGTAGTCACGCACAAGTCGTACGCCGCGCTGCTGCAGGAGCGCATTTTCACACCCCTCGAGTTGCACGATTCGGGCGTTGTTCGGGAGGCTACCATCACGCCTAACTTGGCTTATGGCTACCACAACTATACGTTTGGGGCGGGCCACAAGACCGACACGCTTTTCAACGATTCGCCCGTCTACCTCTCCAATTACGCGGGGGCCGGCGCCATGTACTCTACCCCAGAGGATGTGTACAAGCTGGTGCAGGGGCTGAAATCACATCGACTGCTCTCCCGCAAAACTACCGCAGCCTACCTGATCAAGCCGCAGGATCCTACTTACATAGACGGCATCCGGGGCTACCCTACCCTGGGGTTTTACTTCAACGACCGGACCTTTCCCAACACGCCCCTCTTGGAGCGCCGAGGTAGCATTAACGGGTTCAACTCCGCCCTGCTGATGGACTCCAGCTTCCGCAAAGTCGTGATCCTACTGACCAACACCGACACGGGCGACATGGAAGTGCTCGGCGACCAGCTCTACCGGCAGCTACAATAAACAGGCCGCCTCGCTGAATCAAGGAGAGTTCTCCTCTCTGGATTGGAGTAAGCTAGCCAGATGGCTGGGCAAGTCCGCCAGCTAGCGCTGCACGTGCCCCAATGTGGGGCTTCCTAGCGACCAACAAAAAGCCCTGCCACGCTGGCAGGGCTTTTATGTTGGTAGCAGGGCCTGGGCCGCTAGCGCTAGTTAGAAGGTGCTCACGTTCAGGCGGCCACCCGTTACGCACTTGCCCGACAACGAGGCGGTAGGCGTGGCGCTGCTCAGGATGGCTTGCTTGATGGCAGCAGCCGTGGAGCCGGGGTGCAAAGAAGCGTACAGAGCCACCGCGCCCGTTACGTGTGGCGTAGCCATGGATGTACCGTTGTACGACTCGTAGATGTTGTAGGCTGTGCTCGACCAGATGCCCGAGCCTGGGGCGCCAATGTCAACGGTGGTAGCGCCGTAGTTAGAGAAGCTAGACTTGGCCCCGGCCGAGGTAATGGCAGCTACGGCAATTACGTTGGGCAAGTCCATGTTGGAAGGGTAGCTGGCTACGGCATCGTTGTTGTCGCCTACGCCGTCGCTGCCGCCGTTGCCGGCTGCGGCCACAAACAGAATGTTTTGGGTGTTGGCCCGGTTTACGGCATCGTAGAGCGCCTGCGAGAAGCCCCCACCTCCCCAGGAGTTGTTGCTAGCCACGATGTTCATGCCGTGTCGGGTTTTCAGGTCGTTGAGGTAGTCTACGGCTTTCACGGCGTTGGCCGTGGTGCCGCCCCGGCGCCCCAGAAACTTCGTGGAGATGATGGTAATATTCCAGTTCATGCCGGCCACGCCCTGGCCGTTGTTGGCCTTAGCCCAATGGTGCCCGCTACGTGAGTGCCGTGGTCGTCGGAGCTGCCGCGGGTAGTACCGTCGTATACGCTGTTGTTGTTGCCGTCGAAGTCCCAACCGTGAATGTCATCAATGTAGCCGTTACCGTCATTGTCCACGCCATCGGCGGGGTCGTAGGGGTTCGTCCAGATCTGGCCGGCCAAGTCGGGGTGGTCAAATTGTAATCCTTCATCGATAATGCCTACTACTACGCTGGAAGAACCGGTTTTGCCCGCCGCCCAAGCTGTGGAAGCCTGGCTGCCGTACTGGTTGGCGGCGTCCATGCCCCAGAGTGAGCCATTGGCCACGTACGTATCGTTGGTGGCGGCGCTGTGGGTATAGATGTAGTTGGGCTCGGCAAATTCTACCTCTAGGCCACCCTTCATCTTTGTAATGGCCTCAATGGCTGCTAGCGGCGTGTGCACTACTAGCAGGCCCTCCTTGTCGCCTTTGCGCTCCATGGCTTTGGTGAGAATTTTCTCCGACACCTTGCCGCCGATGCGGGCCAGCGCCGTAGTCTTGGCCGTTTCCGACAAGCCAGCCTTGAACTTGACCAGCAGTTCGTTGGCAACGTAGTCTTTCCCCGATTCGCCATAGGCGTTGGCCGTCTGGCTTTGCGATAAGCTACCGGCTGTATCAGGGGCGTCGAAGTTCTTTTCGCAGCTACCGAGACCTAGGGCCGATACTAGGCCAACGGCCAACCAGGACTTACGCGAAAAGGAGGAGGGATTGGACTTCATGAGCGTGTGTAGAATGTGGTTGTGGGGAAAGGAGGCGTATTGCAGCAAGACCCGAGTAGCGTGCTTTTGTGACGTTTATACCAAGCACAGCAGCCCGTTTCTATACTAGCAGGAAGTGTAAGTTTAGCGGGTTATCGGCGGGAAGTACAGGAAACAATCTTACTATTTGTGACATATACCTTTGCTTATAATTGCACGGCTCCCGGCCGCTATATTACCTCGGCACCATCCTTACTACCAGGCCTCTAGTAAGCCCCTCGCGCCAATTGTAGGGGTAGCAGATTCCTCAAAAAGCCTATCTTACCCCCACAACGCGTGCTGCTATGAACTTCCTGACGGTAAAAGCGCTAATTGCCTTTGCGGGTGTTGCCCTCACCCTGGGCGGCTGGTATTTCGATGCCATTAAAAAGCCCTATACCCACCTGTTCAGCCCCGATTGGCTGCCTCACGCCCGCTACCACAGCGCCCTCTGGCTATTTGCCATCACCGTTGCCTGCCTAGGCTCGTTGGACTTATTGTGGGGCCACTACCCGGGGCAAGACAGCCAACTGGCAATTTGGGTTGCAGCTTTCCTGCCTGGCTTGTTCTACCTGTCCTTTTTCCCGTCCCTGCTGTTCCGCCACGCCTCCTCCTGGGACGACGGAGAAGCTCCTTTTATGCCCATAGCCCCTCAGGTGCTGGTAGCTACCGTGATGCTGCTGGTGCTAGTAGGCGCCCTCTGGCTCGATACCCAACTGCGTCTGCCGGCCTAGAGCACGCACATGCCCTGCCCACCACCTCGGTTGCAGGGCATTTTAGAGGTTACATTGTGACTTTTACACCAGGTGAACGTGGCAACCGAGGAAAAGTAAAACACCTGCCAGCAACGGTAGAAGCAAGCTGCCCGGTGCCGAAGCGTATCCATACGCTTCGGCACCGGGCAGTCACTATATATACTACGAGTAGGAAAACAGGCCGGGACAGTTGTGCTGCTTGCTACTTTTTCTGGCCGTTTGGTCTTTCGTTGGCCTTGTAGTCGGTGAGCAGGTAGTTGGCCAGCGCTACAACAAAGAAGGACACAAAGTAGCGGCGGGCCTTGCGCTGGCGCAGAGCGCCCGTAGCCCAGGGCAGCAGCAGCAGGCTAGGCACAAAGGGCGTTTCTAGCTGTCCGTGCACTCGAAACGACACCAAACGTTTCAGGGCGAAAGGCTGGTCGGTGAAGGCGTTGAGAAGACCTTGCGCGCCAGCGAAGGCATAGCATAGGGTTTTGGCGCTGCCTTTCAGGCCAAACAAGTGCGGCGCTAGCGCCTGCAGCGTTACAAAGCCGTAGTCGATGGCACCGTGGGCTTTTGGCCCGATGGGTTGCGTGTTCATAGTAGGTAGCTAGTACTATTGAATAGGATGACAAGCCGGGGCGCTACTGAGCCAACCCAGTGGTAGCAGCTTTCTTTTGCTTGCGCTGCCGCTTTTCCTCTTTCATGCGTTGGCGCACGCCATCGTCCACGCCGCGGCCGGTGGGCATAGCTTGGTGCACGGAGCCCGGAGTAGCCGGGGCCGGCGGGGCCGTCTTGATTTGGTACCGGTGAGCAATATTGGCCGACACCCGCTCGGTGAAGTGGGGCATGAGGCCATGTGAGAAGAAGGCGCCGCGGGCTTTCCAACCTACGGGCAGCTCTTGCCGAGGCCGCACCGAAGAGCGCACCATGGCATTTACTACTTTGGAAGGGGGGTCCATGGCGGCCATGCGCGGCGTGCCCCCGCTGTAGTTGGCGGCGTGTCCCCAGAAGGGGGTATCCACGGCCCAGGGCTCAATGGTCACCACTTTGATAGCAGAGTAGCCGTTTAGGCGAAGCTCGTTGTTGAGGGCTTGATCGAGGTTGCGGATAGCGCCCTTCGTGGAGGCGTACACGGCATGGTAGGCCAAGGGCACCTCGCTTTCTACCGAGCCCAGGTTCATGAGCACACCCTTGCCTTGTTTCTGAAATAGCTTAATGGCCACCTGGCTCCCGTAGACGATTCCTTTCAGGTTTACATCTATCAGGCGGGAGTAGTCAGTGAGCGGAATTTCCCAAAACCGGCCAATGCCGCCCACTCCCACGTCATTTACCCACACGTCTACCCGGCCGTATTGCTGCACGGCGGCATCGGCCAGACGCTGCACTTGGTCGGGTTGGCTGATGTCGGTAGGTACTACCAAGGCCGTACCGCCCGCCGCCCTGATTTTGGTAGCTACTTCTTCCAGCAACTCAGTACGGCGGGCTGCTAGCACCACGTTGGCCTTAAACGAGCCCAGCTGTTCGGCCATGCCCCGCCCAAAGCCGCTAGAGGCCCCAATGATGACGTACGTTTTGCCTTGTACTTTCTGCTGACCACTAGCGCCCAGCTTGGTAGTGGTGCAGCTGCTAGTCCCCAGCAGTAGTACACCGAGTAGGAGCAAAAGCCAGGTAGCGCCGGCTCTTCTTTTGTGGCTACTAGTTGGTGCCGGCGGGTGGCTCAGGCCGGCTTTAAATAAGGATTGAAGGAACGATTGAGGTAGCGCAGGTTTCATAGACTGAAAGCAGGTTAGAAGCAGATTACTTCTTGACCTACGGCAAGCCCCGCAGCCTGGATATAGCCCAGCTTACTCAAAAACAAGCTTTTAGCCACCGCCTATACCCTCTTCCCTTGCTCTTGCTACCTGGCTTATCATCTGGTCAACAAGTTAGTGCTGCCGATGAATTCAACTTAGCAGACTAGTGTTCCTATGCCCCCACAACGCAAATCCGCGTCAGGAAAGGTGGCCGGCGGCTCCTGCTTTCCTGGCGCGGATAAGGCTTGCTAGCTGCCTGGGCCACCGGCACCAGGCCGGTGGCCGGTGGGCAAACCGCCCTTCTCTACCGTTTGCGAGTGCTACTCCCGTACTTCCGGCGAGTAGCCTTTTGGGGGGCCTTCTTAGGTGCAGCTGGCGCGGGAGGCAGGGTAAACGTGATGGGGATTTCGCACACCACTGCCACGGGAAGGCCATCTAAGCGGCCGGGTGTCCAGGTAGCAGGAATCAGCTTTACGGCTCGTAGTGCTTCGGCATCGAGGCCGCCGCCCAACTTGCGCAAGATCTTGTAATCCGCCGTCTTACCTTCTGGGTCGATGGTAAACCCTACCCAGGTAGTGCCGCTAATACGGCTTTTCAGGGCCTGCGGCGGGAAGCGCAGGTTTTGTTGTAAGCTTCTGTTCATGGCCTCTGCTCCCCCAATGTAGGCGGGCTTTTTTTCCAGTTGCAGCGTGTCGCGGCAGCTCTCCGGGTCA
This sequence comes from Hymenobacter sp. AT01-02, assembly GCF_000961955.2. Classification (NCBI taxonomy): domain Bacteria; kingdom Pseudomonadati; phylum Bacteroidota; class Cytophagia; order Cytophagales; family Hymenobacteraceae; genus Hymenobacter; species Hymenobacter sp. AT01-02. The sequence goes on along the minus strand of NZ_JZIR02000028.1, from coordinate 96,162 downwards.
TCGTTCCAGAGCTTGAATATGCGCTTATCGTTGGGCGCGGGCTTGCTGAACAGCACTTGCTGGTACGTGTGGTCGTAGTTTTGCTCTAGGGTGCCTTGGGCAGTGTAGTACTCCCACATTCCCACCTTTTGGCCCTGGTAGTAAGTACCTCGCTCCCGCATGGTTTCGCCGTCGTCGTAGTACTCAATCCAAGTGCTATCCTTCTGGCCGCGTGTGTAGTAGCCCGTAGTTTGCAGCAGGTTGTTTTTACCCACGTACTTCTGGTAGGCACCCTGCTTCATTTGCCTGTCGGCGGCCAGAGCAAAATACTCTTCCTTATACCACGGGTTCTGGTGCGTTATCACCACTTTCTTCACTTCCTGCCCCAGCCCATCGAAGGACGAGACGAGTAGTAGAAAACCTAGAAATCCTCGAAAAGTACTCCAAAACATATCCCGCATACCAAATTGCGCCAACTGCTTTTCATAACTCATAATCAACATGTCGGCAGTGTCAGAAACACGTAGTGAGCGTATGAACAAATTTTTATAAATATAAAATATCAAAGGCATTCTCTCCAAGCAACCAAGCATTTTACCTGCTTTTTTGGAACGCAGAGAGCCTAACCAAGCCGTCAGCTGCTCAGTGGGTACTCGGCAACCGGTCGCCGCCTTACGACCCGTCAGCCGATAAGCGGCTTACATAAACCAAGCGCCTCCGGGGCCGAGCGTAACGGCTACTTGCGTGCCCGGCAGATAGTCAGGAGTGCTGGTTTTGGCTTTGATGCTGGCGCCGGCTACCTCCACTGTAACCTCATAGTAGCTCCCGAAAAATTGGGTTGCGCGCACTGTGCCAGGCAAGCCGCTACCGGCGAGTGGGGCTAAGCGCACTTGCTCCGGCCGAACCAGCAGGGGCTGGTTTTTCTTGCGGAGCCCGGCCAGCTTAGCTACGGCGGTGGCCGCAGTACCCGTCAGCAGATTGTAGTCGCCGAAAAGGCCGGCCGTGTACTCGTCTGCGGGCTGGGCGTACACTTGCTGGGGCGGCCCCTGCTGAATAAGCTGCCCAGCTTTCAGTACGAGCAGCTCATCGGCCCAGGAAAGCGTGTCGGTAGGGTCGTGAGATATCAGGATGCAGGTGATACCGAGGCGGCTACCAATATCCTCAATCACACTTTTAAGAATCTGCTTGTGGCCGCGGTCGAGATTGGAGAAAGGCTCATCGAGTAGCAGCAGGCGCGGCGACGACAACAGCAGGCGAGCCAGCGCAATACGCTGCCGCTCTCCCCCAGAAAGCTGGTCGGTGCGCCGTTCTAACAAGTGACTGATGCGGCATACCTCGTAGAGGGTAGTGGCCTCGGCAGCCGACCGCTTATTGGCATAGCGCAGGGCCTGTTCTACCCGCAGGAACCGGGGCAAATCGGAGTGCTGGGAGAGGTAGGCCACACCAGGGTGGCCGGGCACTAGCACTTCCTGGGGGCCGTACACCCGGCGGTCAGCGAACCGCACGGTACCAGCCGTAGGCTGCACTAAGCCCGCAATAACTTGCAGAAGCGTGCTTTTTCCGGCCCCCGTTTCGCCAGCAATAGCCAGCTTTTGCTGTTCCTGCTGAGTGAAACTCACATCTCGTAGCGCGTAGCTATCCTTTTCCTGCAGGGTAATTCCGGAAACTTCTAATAAACTCATGCGATGGGGCAAACGCGAAAGAAAGTGCAGCAGGCCGCTACTCAGCCCCGATACCTTCGGGGTGGCTTGGTGCAGTAAAGCTAACGGCCCGGGAGTAATGGGCCTGTATGGTCGTGTACGCAGTCTACCGCACTCGCGCTGTTTACCCTGCCAGCTGGCTCGTGCCGACCTTAAACTGGGTATGCATCTGGTGGCTAATGTCTCACCGAGCAAGCCAAATGCTTGTATCCCCCAGAACTTCGGCTTTCTTTGGACTTCCACGCTTTAGCCCATGTGCTCTTATGCCTACTCGTCGGAAGTTTATTACCTCATCGGCCGCCGGTTTGGCGGTACTAGCAGCTGGCCGGGCCGCGGCCATTGCGCCCCTACCCGCCGCTGCTCCTGCCGGTAAAGCGCTGGTTATTTCTACCTGGGATGCGGGCCTGGCGGCCAACTTAGGCGCATGGAAAGTGCTGAGTAAAGGCGGCCGGGCTCTGGATGCCGTTGAAGCGGGCGTGATGGTTACTGAATCTTCGCAGAACTGCTGCGTGGGGCTGGGCGGCAACCCTGACCGCGACGGTATTGTGACCCTCGACGCCTGCATCATGGATGACAAGTTTAATTGTGGCAGCGTGGCGGCCCTGGAACGCATCAAGCACCCTATTAGTGTGGCTCGCCGCGTGATGGAGCGCACGCCCCACGTTATGCTGGTAGGCGAAGGAGCGCAGCAATTTGCCGTAGCCCAGGGCTTTCCCTTGGAGCCCCAGAAGCTCAGTCCTGATGCCGAAAAGGCCTACCGTGAGTGGCTGAAAACCAGCCAGTACAAGCCCGTTGTCAACATTGAGAATACTGGCAACAAGAAAGTAGGCCCTGTAGGCGGCGCCAACAATCACGATACCATTGCCATGCTGGCCCAAGACGCACAGGGCAACCTCAGCGGCAGTTGCACCACCAGCGGCATGGGCTTCAAAATGCGCGGCCGCCTCGGCGACTCGCCCCTCATTGGCTCGGGCCTATTTGTAGACAATGCCGTAGGCGCAGCGGCAGCAACCGGTCAGGGGGAAGATGTCATTCGCATTGCCGGGGCGCACACGGTGGTAGAGCTCATGCGCCAAGGGCTTTCGCCTACGGCAGCTTGCAAAGCCGCCGTAGAGCGCGTGGCTAAAATCAAAGGCGACAAGGCCCGCGAGATACAGGTGTGCTTTATTGCGGTGAACAACCAAGGCCAGCACGGCGCCTTCGCTCTGCAAAAAGGCTTCAGCTACGCCGTATGCGATGCTAGCAACCAGCAGCAGCTCATCAACAGCGGATACCTGCTGGCGTGAATCGGGTACTAGAGATTTGCGCCAATTCTGTGCAGTCGGCCGTGGCGGCTCAAGCTGGCGGGGCGCACCGCATTGAGTTGTGCCAGAATTTAGAGCAGGGAGGCATTACACCTTCTTACGGCCTTATCCGGCAAGTGCGGGCGCTACTCACCATTCCAGTTTTCGTACTGATTCGGCCTCGCCCCGGCAACTTTGTGTACGACGCGGCCGAGCTAGCCATCATGCAGGCCGACATTCAGCTTTGCCAGGAGTTGGGCTGCACGGGCGTTGTGTTGGGCGTGTTAGATGCCGAAGACTACGTAGATGTGGCTTGCTGCCGCGAGTTGGTAGCGCTGGCTCACCCCCTACAGGTTACTTTCCACCGTGCCTTTGATAGCTGTGCCAATCAACAGCAAGCACTGGAAGCCATCATCGGAATGGGCTGCCAGCGCCTGCTGACTTCGGGCGGGCAACCCAGCGCTACGGCGGGCATGACCCAACTGGCCGCGCTAGTAGAGCAGGCAGCGGGGCGCATCAGCATCATGCCGGGGGCAGGTATCACGCCTGAAACACTCCCAGCCCTGGTACGAGGTACCGGCGCATTGGAGTTCCATAGCAGTGCGAAGCGGCTACTCCCGACCGTACCAGGAGCTTTACCAGAATTGAACACGCCTCTGTTGGAAACCGACGGCGCGGTGGTAGCACGCATGGTAAAGGTGCTAGAAGAAAGCAATTAAATGGGTGTTGGCGCCAAGTCTCAAGTACCAAGGTTGGGCAGATGCATGTCAGAATCTTATAGCCTATCACCAGCCGGAAATCGAACAACCGACCAGCCGATGCCGTATGCTACCCCAGATCAGTCAGCTGATCGTTCACTTACTAAGACCTGACGTTATGAAAATCGTATTTGCCTTTGTCGCTGCTCTTGCTCTCGGAGTTTCAGCCGCCTCTGCCCAGACTACTCCTACTCAAAGCACACCTACGGTCAACGGCTCCATGAGTCCGCAGTCGTCTCCACCGGCGCAACCTGCCAACTCTGTAGGCACACTACCTGCTAGCAATACTCAGCCTGCCAGTGACATGCGCTCTGCACAAGGTGTAGAAGCTGCCCAGCGCCGTGCCGACCGCAAGATGAAGAAGGACATGGAAAAGCCCCGCACCAAAAAGTCGAAGATGAAGTCTTCAACTACGACCACCAGCCCTCAGTAGACGGTTAGGTCACTCTTTCCACCTAGAAAACGCTGCTTCCACCCGGGCAGCGTTTTTTTGTTGCCGGCTGGCGCCGGAAGCCGCCTATTGCCATAACTAATAAGTAGCCTCGGCTACTCTCGCATCCTATGCCAGAACCTTCTCTTGGCTAGCTGTTGCGTATCGGCAGTGAGAACCAGCGGGCAATGTTGCTGCTGTTGCAACCACTCTACGGCTTGGGCTACGTCATCGAAAGCGGCAGCAATGGGACGGCACACATCGGGCTGCGACCGATCAAACAACAGACGACTGATGAGATGGGTAGAGTATACCCACGCAATATGACGCAACCCAGCCTGCACCATGACGGGTAGCCACACGCGGGCACCCCATACAATTCCCTCGGGCCAGGGCTGCTCAATGTGGCTGTTGTCGTTGAGTAGTTTTGTAGTGGTGCCGACCTGTTGATACGCCAAGAGTAAGTCGCACCCCTGACGAACAGCAGTTTGGGTAAGGTCTCCATGCCACTGTGCGTAGAGCCACTGTTGTTGCTCGTCATAATATACCCGCAAAACCGGGGTTTCATCTAGAAGCTGCATACCCCAATACCTACCCATTTGTAATACGCCGTGCGTAGTTATTACCGGCTTGTAAATAGGAAGATACAAATAAGTACTGTTCAGCTTCTACATTCGGGTCGTTTTCTCACAAAAAAGCCCCGCTTGCACTGCAAGCGGGGCTTTGTAACATGGCAGCGTTACTTCTTCTCTTCTACCGGAAACTTGTCCAGAATTTCTTTAGCAGCCTTGGAAAACTCATCCCCAATTCGAGCGGGGTTGTTTACGGCGTCAGCTACCGAACCCCGCCATACCAAGTTATTACTACGGGCATCTACGAAGTCCAGAATCATAGTGCCTTCCTGGTAGGTTTCGGTACGGTAGCCCGTGTTGTAGTACGGTGAAGTGTACCAGTACCCGTAGTTGATGGGCAGGAAACGGCCCCGGTACGACATAGCATAGGGGAATGCATAGCCCGTGGCGGGCGGGTTAGCTACCGTACGCTCGGCCTCCTCAATGTAGAGGTGGTAGGTCAGGTAGAAGTCGGGCTTGGCACTGCCTTGGATGGGCCGAATGCCACGCTTAGCCAATTCGCTGCTAATGGCTTGCTGAATTTCCTGGTCGTTGAGGGAGCTTTTGTAGATGGGATTCTGCGAGTCAGCGGATTTCACATCCGTCTTGGCCCAATCGTAGGTACGATATTTCGAGAAATCGACCCCCGGTTTTTGCTGCACAGCTACCGGCGACGAGCAACTAGCTACAAGCGCGATAAGCAAAACAAGTATGGAATTAATGGTAATCTTCATGATGGAGAAGGTAAAGCCTGGTGTGAGATACACTGTCTATACTAGGCTGCTACAGCGTAAGTTGCACCTGCTGGGACTATATAGTCCTACTAAATTGTGTAATACTACCAGCCACGAGCTTCACTAATCACCTAGAGCGGCATAGCAAAACAAGCGCCTCGCTACTGCACAGAGGCCTTCTCACGCTTATGTATAACAATAACTGCTGAGCTTCAGAACGCGCTGAATTCTTCGGTACGCCTCTACTTTTTATTATTTAGCCGCCGTTACTTGTAGGGTAGCAGTGCCCCTCCCAGGGCTACCTGTCCGCGAAAGTCCTTCCAGCACCAGCAAGAAGGTACCGGGGGTATCTCCACAGTAGAACGAAACTGTTGCCTGTCCATTGGCATCGGTGCGCACGTTAGGGCTCCAGTAGAGGGTTGCACCCCGTTGGTCAGTAGCTGGAGTAGGAGTACTACTGCTATAAGCCGGCTGGTAAAAAGTACGCGCCTGGTAGTAGCGTGGAGGGACGTACATAGGTGGTACCACACTGGCCTCGGAGGCGGGGTCATAGTTGGGGTTAGCGTGTTTCGTGAAGAACGCAATAGCTCCTGCCGCCGCTCTTTCCCCATAGATAGCCGCCGAGTTCGTACGCAAGACCTCTATCGTTTCCAAGTCGGCAAGCGGTACTGAGTTAATCATAGTGATGTCAGTAGCCACCCCGTCTAGCAGCAAAAGCGGCGCGTTGGTATTAGGCGACGGACTAGATTCAATAGTTGGGCTGCGCATACGAGAAGTAGGCGTAGTAGAAGGGGCCGAGCTTAGGCGCATTTGCTGTATCGAGGTAGTACCCCGCATGGTTATCTGCACAAACCCTTGGTTGGCCACTACACTTACCCCAGCTACTCGCCCCTGCAGCACCTCTATTACGTTTCGATAGGTTGTGATGCCTGCAATATCCTTTGTTTGAATGACTGCATCAGCACGACTATAGATGCGGCGGTTGTCAGGCTTAACAGCCTTGGTGCCATGCACCGTTACGTTTCCGAGCACAACTCCTTGGCCTCCAGCTACAGCCATACTACCAGCCGACATGGACTTGACACTGGCTAGCCGCGCCGCACGTCCAGCTTCGTTGGGCTGTAATGGGAGCGGAATGGGTGGGACACCAGTTACGAGAGCGGGCTGGTCAGTATCAAATAGCAACTGTGGGTGACGCACCTTCCGCATAGGCAAAGCCTCAATCTTTACTGGGGTAGAATCCCGGCTTGTGAAATCGGCAAATACAAAGTGCCCTTCGGCATCGGAAGTAACCTGCTGCTGCCCAGTTGGATGGAAGCGTGTAAGTACTACGGGCACACCAGGTACTCGCAACTTACGGCTATCTACTACGCTGCCCCGCATGCTCAGCCCCTGCTCGTGCAGATATGGAAAGCTCCCTAGTTGACCGGCTAGTACGGGTTGCCACACGAAACGCCGCCAGCCTTGAGTAAGCAGCAAATCGTCGAGGGCGCGGGCCGTAGCAGCACTAGGAGTCTGAAAGTAATACCCCGGTTGCTCTACCTGCCCCCGGAGATCCGACGTCAGCAAAAGGCTAGTTCGGATGTTGGGTGCCTCAGTGAGTAAAGGAGCAAGAGCAGCATTCGTCACGGCCAGAGAGAAGCTGCTAGCGGCTGGCCGGCCCTGCGCATCCCGGGCACGCACTCGCAAGGTTACTTGCTCACGCGGAGCATAGCTCTTTTTGCTTGGCTCTAATACCAAGTGTAAGCCAGGAGCAGTATCTGCAAAGGTGAGCCGTTCACATCGAGCTGCTCGTTGGCTATCGAATACGGTGAAATGGACAATGCCCGCTGCACACTTGCTTTTTGAAATACGAATGGCAAGGGGAATATCATCACGCACTTCGCCTTGCTGTAGGTACGCTATCTGTCCGCGCACGTGGGCCACCATGGTTATGGTTTCGGGAGGTGTAGCTGCCGTGCTACGTCGCTGCACCTTTAGCCCATAAGCGTCGCCAAGGTCCTGTACCTGTAAAGCAAGTCCAGTAGCTGCACCGCCGGCAAAGCATAGCTTAGCTCGGGGCCTCCGGTAGTAGGCCGCACCCGGGCCGTATAGCGGTGGCCAGCCACGGGTTGTATCTCAAACCGGCCCATACCTAAGTGGTAGCTATTGAACTGAGCTACCACGACACCTTGCTCATCTACCACCTGCCCTTGCACATCCAGCCCGCGACCATTCGTGCCCAGGGCCTTAATGCCTACCACGCTGCGCACCCCGGCCACCAGTTGGCCACCCTCGGGGAAAAACTGCACATCGGCTGATCAGTTGCAGGTACTGGCATGGTACTCCCGGACTCCGCTTGCTTCTCCGACCACACCGTGAAAGCCCGAGTAAACATAAACTCTGGTGTATTGCGTTGCCAGTTGGTATACGCGCGCACCGAGTAAGTGCCCTGCGCTAGCGCAAGTGGTAACGCAAAATCGCCAGGCGCGCCACCCTCTTTCAATGCCAACGTCTGGTGACCTAGTATGCGCTGGTTGGCATCTAGCAAATCCACGTATACTACTTGGCTCAGGCTATCCGGCCGATGCCGAGCAGCATCTACCACGTACGCCTTAAACCACATGGTTTCTCCAGCCGCGTACGTATCCTTATCAAAGTGGAGATAAACTTTTTCGGGTGCGGTAACCTGGTAAAACCGCGTGAGCTGCTGCTGCACTTGGCTTACGAATGCATCTGGGGAAGATTGGGATGATAGCAGCAGCATACCTGCGGGCACTGCAAGAAGCCAAGCGTATTTCATTGTATACCGCATGAAGCATAGGATAAACTGAAAGTAAGTATAGCGCTATTTCACGCAGGCCTATACTACCTGTATGCTGGACTGCACTGCCCGCCGCTAATACCAGATCGACTATTACCGCTGTCAGTAGCGGCCAGCAAACCTGCCACAGCTACGGAGGAAAACATACTCCACTATAACCTTTGCTCGCAGAACTAGGTTCTACCTCAACGACCCAGAGCACATAGCGTATGCTTGGGCTGAAGCATATCTGACACTTTCTTTCTTTTCCATGGAATATATAGAATTAGGTAATTCGGGGGTGCGCGTGTCGCGCATTACGTTTGGCAGCTGGGCTGCGGGCGGCTGGATGTGGGGTGGCACGGAGCAAAACGATGCTGTCGGGGCCATCCGTGCTTCTTTCGACCTGGGTGTTACTAGCATCGACACAGCTCCAATTTATGGGCAAGGACTGAGCGAGGAAATTGTAGGCGAAGCATCAAAACTCTACCCCGCGACCAAGTGCAAATCCTAACCAAATTTGGTATGCGGTGGGACGAAGTTAAGGGCGACTTCGCCATGAAAACCAAGAACAATGAGGGCCAGGACATCGACGTATATAAGTACGCCGCCCCGGCCAGCATTATCAAAGAGTGCGAAGACAGCCTGCGCCGCCTGGGCACCGACTACATTGACCTCTACCAGATTCACTGGCCCGATAAAACCACGCCCATCCCCGAAACGATGGAGGCCGTGCAACGCCTGATTGAGCAGGGCAAAGTGCGCGCCGCTGGCGTGAGCAACTACTCGGTAGACCAAATGCAGGAAGCCGAAACGGTGCTGAACCTGGCTTCTAATCAGGTACCCTACAGCATGGTGCGCCGCGATATTGAGAAGGACGTGGTACCCTACTGCCTGGAGAATAACAAGGCCATTTTGGCTTACAGCCCCATGCAGCTAGGCCTACTGACTGGTAAGATTAAGCCCGGCCAGCACTTCGAGGAGAGCGACCTACGGGCTACTCACCCGCTGTTTAAGCCAGAGTTTGTGACGCGCGTCAACGCTTTCTTGGATAAGATTCGTCCGATGGCAGAAATCAAAAATGCTACCCTTGGCCAGCTTGTACTGCGCTGGACGTTAGCACAGCCTGGCATTTCGGTAGCCTTGGTAGGCGCCCGCAACGCCGAGCAGGCCGTGCAAAACGCCCACGCCATTGACGTACAGCTCTCGCCCCAGGAAGTGGACTTCATCACCAACGAGCTTAACCAATTACAACCGGCCAAGTAGCCCATGTTTAGTAAAAACAAAAAGCACTGCCGGATAAGGCAGTGCTTTTTGTTTTTACTAAACATGGGCTTGCAACCTTTGGGTGAGGTAGCGTGCTCCTACCAGCATAGTAGTAACCACCCGTTATGCTCTCACCTGTACTATGCGACTACCTGTGCTATTGTGGTGTGTTTTGGGATTCGCGGCGCTATCGGGCTGCCAAGACGACAATGATTCTACGCCTGCGTTGCGAAATACAAAGTGGATGCTGGTGCAAGTAGAAAGCACCCCCATTGCTGTTTCCAGCTACTCCGAGTCATTTCGCTCCTATGTGCAGTTTTCTGAAAACGACGTTATTACCGGTTTAGGCCCTTGCAATAGCTTCGAAGGCAAGTTTTCTACGGGCCGCAGCAACCAGTTATTTATCAGTAAGCTCGCTACTACAAAGGTCAACTGCGCAGCTTTGTCCTTAGAAACGCTCTTTCTGGAAGCCTTACCCCGTACTGCTGGCTATGAGCTTAGCGGTCAAGAGCTTCGGCTATATGATGCTAGCAACGTATTGCGCCCCCTAGTTATACTGCGGGCCCAGCAGTAGCCTGCCCCAATAGCAGATAAACGAAACGGGCAGCCCCAATGGTAGGGCCGCCCGTTTAGTTTATCTGCTGTCAGTAGTTGGCTAACAATTGCCATCTATGTCGCAAGAAGCACCCGCGCCGCCTGCAAGCTGTACTGGTTGCGGGCGCGATTCTTCCCACACTTTTTCCAGCACTTCCTGGAATAGTTCGGCCGGCTGCGCACCCGACACGGCGTATTTATCATCGAACACGAAGTAGGGCACGCCGCGCACCCCAATTTGCCGGGCCTCATACTCGTCGTAGCGCACTTGCTGCGTAAAGTCATCGGAAGCAAACAAATGCTCAACTTGGGTAGCGGGCAACCCTAGCTCATCGGCCAAACGGCTGAGCGTGGCTTCGTCGTTGATGTCTTGGCCCTCTTCCAAATATGCTTTGAACAGACGCTCTTTTGCTGCGTCCTGGCGGCCGTGCTGGTCGGCAAGGTGTACCAGCCGGTGAGCCCGGAACGTGTTGGCTAGCACCAACCGGTCGAAGTCGAATGCCAACCCTTCCTGGGCTGCCATCTGCTTCATGTTGGCATTCATCTCGCGGGCCCAGGTTTCGGTTTTGCCGTATTTGGAAGCCAAAAGCTGGTAATGGTTGGTACCAGGCTGCGGATTGGCTTCAGGATCAAGCTCAAAGCTACGCCAGTGAATCTTTACATCGCTGCGATGGGGAAACTGCGCCAGTGCTGCTTCCAGGCGGCGCTTACCGATGTAGCAGAAGGGGCACGCGATGTCGGACCAGATTTCTATTTTCATGGGATGTTGCGTTTCAAGTGTAGGCGACTAAAAGCTGGTGGCTAGGCAAAAGGTTTGCGGAGTTTTGCCTAGCTATACACCTGTCTCGTTTTCGAAGGTAGTACAACGCAACTTCTACCCAGAAAGTGCTACTTCTCGGCTGATGAGAGGAATATGAGTAGAGCAAGACGCCCCGGTGCCCATCACCCAAAAAGCAGTATTACCTACTCCCCAAGGCGGATAACGCAGCGCCCATAGGCTTCTACCAATAAAATAGTGGACGATTGTATAGCAATACCATGAACAATTCGACTTAACTTAGACAATATTGCACCTTACTTAGCCCACGGCTGCTCATGTCAACTCTCCTGCCTAGCTCACCTCATAACGACCTGCTTCACGTGATTTCACGCCTAAAATCTTTGTGGTATATGGACTCACACTTAGAGTACATTGCCGAAGTAGAAGCACTGTTTGGGCAACTAGAGCGAGTACCAGCCGCTATTCAGCGCCGCCTCGATGACCAGGAAGCGCTTATCAGTCAGCTAGAAAAGACCCTACTGGGCACGCTTCTACAGGGTCCAGCCCCTACCGACGCACCAGCCGATTAACCCGTATCCGGCGTATGCCCGATTCGCTTGTTTTCTTTGAGGCAGTGTTAGAGCCGGGCGGGCCCAGCTTTATGCCTATGCCCATAGCAATAGTACCTCGTTCCGTAGTGGAAGCACTTGGCGGACCGGCCATACGGCGAGTAGTAGGCCAACTGAATGGCCATCCCATCCGCCTAGGCCTGCAACCCATCCGAACGGGTGAGCGTTATCTCATGCTTAATAAGGAACTGTGCAAAACCGCCGGAGTACAGCTAGGCCAGTGCGTGCATTTTCATCTCGCTCCCGATCCTACTCCTGAGTATATAGAGCTACCTGCAGAATTAGAGGAAGGATTGGCAGCGTGGCCCGAAGCGCAAGAAAGCTTCGAGAAGCTAACGGGTAGTATGAAACGAGCCGTTGCAAACCACATAACAGAAGCAAAACGCACAGAAACACGCACCGCCCGCATTATGCAACTTTTAGAACGATTGGTGCGGGGCGGTCATCCGTTTCGCAAGCTATAAGGCCTTACCGGGTGAGGCTAATGGTTACTACTTTGCCGGGGCCGCTCACCACAAACTTACAGTCCTCAAAATCGGGCGGAGAAAGGCGGGGGCGCACGTTGTTGGAGAAGGCAAATGGCTCGGTGGGAATACCCACCATATTTTTGTCGAGCTTATCGTTGTTGTTCGTGTCCTGGGTAATAGCCACGGCCCATTCCCCATTGGGCAGATCTACGGGCAAGCTAATTTGCGACTGCCCGGCGGGCTTTACTACCCGCATGAAGCATAGCCACCGTGGGTAAGAAACTTCTCGCGCACGTTGTAGAAGTAAAGCTTGACGGCAGAGCTGGTAGATGCCAAGGCCGACACCACTACCGTAACCGAAGTACCTCCGCTAGGCTGCTCACCGGCAGCCCACGCGGGCGTCGAAAAAAGAGTACTTGCGGCACATGCGGCGGTTAGGAAGGAAGTCTTTACTACTTGCATGGCAGAAGGTAAGCAATTCAACGATGTCTGCCCAACACCGCTTCTGAAAAAAAGATTGCCTCGTGAGCTGTCTTTCCTTCTCCCTATAGGAGAAAGGGTATACCAATAGCTGCCATCTGCTACGTAAGAAGGCCTTTCCCTCCTATAGGCACCTAGACAGCATACCCTGGCCCACCTAGCTACTGTTGCATCGACACCAGTAACTGCGTCTCTCCCATAGCAGGTTTCCCACCGGCAGACACGCCTTCCACACTAGCCCGGAAAGCTCCCCCCTGGTCAGCCGTATAGAAGCGAACGGTAGTGCGGCCTGATGCAGGAACCGAAACCTTTGGCTGCCAGTAAAGTGTGGTAGCGCGTGGGTCGGGTTTGCTGCTGGCAGCGGTGGCGTAGCGGGGAGCGTAGAACTCGCGAGTCCGGTAGAAAGCAGGCAACCGCCGCACAACCACTCCTGATATAGCTTGATTATTAGAATCGCTGCCACGCTTGGTGTATACCGCTAATACGCCATTGCTTCCGCGCACACCGTAAATAGCGGCATCGGATCCTTTGAGTACCTCCACTCGCTCTACCGTCGCGGGCGGAATGCTAAGTAGAGCTTCATTACTCGAAACAGGCATACCATCTATCAGGTACAGAGGATCAGTAGAGTTCATCAAGCTGCCAATACCGCGAACAAGCATCCGGTAGCCGCCCCCAGAATTGAAAACCTGCACGCCGGGTACCCGACCCTGAATTAACTCGAAAATATTATTGTACGAGGCAGCATTGGGTATATCCTGAAACCGTAACACATTACTAGCATTACTATGAATAGAACGAGGATCTTGGATGGGAGCGCGCTGACCGCTGATCGTTACATTACTCAGCACCATGCCACTCGTTGTATCAGGACGGTACTGGCGTTCTAGTACCTGCTGCTGGCGGCTTCGCTGACCGTAAGCGGCCACCTCAGGAGCCGGATTGGTAGCAGGAGGCAGAAACGGCACGGGCCAAGCCGGCTGAGGAGCCGGCCACAACTCATTCAGCCGAATCAACACGTTGCTGCCACCTTTTTCAGTGCGTGCCTGTACTAGTACCTGCGCGGTATCGCGCCCAGTAAAACCAGTGAACAGAAAATATCCAGCCGCATTGGCATTGCTTTCAGTTACGCTACGCCCTTTTTTTTCAAGCACCGTAAGCGGCCCATTGGGAACAGGCTTGCCATTGGGGCGTACTAATTGGCCGCTTATGGTAAGGGCTTGCTCTTGTGGAAAGTCGTAGGTAGCAATGGGGGAGGTGTCAGTAAATAAGGTGCTCCAGACAAAATGGCTCCACCCCTGGGTAAGCAACAGGTCGTCGAGGGCACGACGAGTAGCAGCTGTGTTGTTTCGGAAATAGTAATCAGGATTTTCCACGTAGCCGCGCAAATCGGAAGTCAGCAGCAAGTGAGACTGAATGGTACTAGTGCTACTACCGAGTTCCGGCAGCCCAGCCACATTAGCTACTGCTAATGACAGCTCCGCAGGGACTGGTTCGCCAGTGGCCGTGCGCACCTCCACGGCAAGCTTTACTTCTTGGCGAGGTCCATAGGCTGTTTTGTCTGGCTGGAGCGTAACACGCAGGCCCTGAATTTCTGGCGCGAAGGCTAACCGCTGGGCTTGGGCTGTTCCTTGTGCGTCAAATAAAGTAACGTGCACGATACCTGCTGGCAGCTTCGCCTTCGGAATGGAGGCTGTAAACGTTTCGCCCGAATTGATATGTCCCTCTCCGATGTATACGGGAACCCCTCGTACGTGAGCCAGCACACGTAGGGCTTCACCGCCCGCCGTTGTTCCAGTTGCCGGGCCTTTATGACGCACATACACTTGGTAGTTAGCCCCTATTTCGCGCACATTTAGTACCCAGCCAGTAGATTGCACCTCGGGAAGCGGGTAGTCGGCCGACGAGCCGTCGGGCAGCACCACGTGAGCCCGGTACCGCCGGCCCGGCTCAGGCGTGAGAGTAAAGGAACTCATGCCCAATGTGGGGGTAGTAAACGTAGTTACTTCCTTATCCCGATCATTTAATACTACGCCTCGCAACGCGAGGCAATGCCCTGTGGCGTCCACAATTTTGACGCCTACCATAGTTTGGAGACCTGCTACATAGTCGCCTCCCTCAGGAAAAAACTGCACGTCGGGTTGAGCACTGGCTTGTAGGGCCTTGGCTATTTTGCGCGCTTGAGCGGCGGTACGCGAGGCATTCGTTTCGCCCGCCGCTGGGGGTACAGCTTGCCATACGGGTATGCGGCGCGAGAAGAACAGCTCTTGCCCAGCGTTGCGCATCCAGCTAGTATAGGCCCGCAGGGTGTACACCCCTTGGGTGAGCGTATCTGGCAGCACAATATCACCTTCGCTCAGCCCTCCGCGTAGCGCGAGGGTACGGCGGAAAACAATCTTCTGCTCAGGCGACATCATATCCACGTACAGCACTTTGCTTAGCGAATCAGGCCGGTGGGCTTGGGCATCTACTACGTAAGCCTTGAACCAGAGTGTTTCGCCAGCGGCATAGGCAGGTTGGTCGAGGTGGAGGTAGCTGACTTCTGGCCGAGCCTGGACGTAAAACCTCTGCATGAGCGCCACCAGCCGCGTAACGGGTTCCGTGTCGGCCACGCGAAAGGCCGAGCTGGTGAGAGCTAGTAGGCCGGTTATAGCTAGAAGGCCTATTGGCCGCACACGCAGGCTATAATATTTCATCCGTAATAAAGCTATGTGACACTATATAGAGGAGGTAAAATAGAGGAGGTAAAATCGTAAACTTTACCTTACGAAGCTAATATTACAATACCCTTACAAAGTATTGATAGACCTGTGCAACTATCTATAGCTTCTTGCTCTCTACTAAGTATCTTATTCGCCGCCGCCCTACTTCTTCCCTGCTATGCTTCGCCCTACCCTTTCCTGTTTCCTGCTTGTATCCACATTGCTGCTAGGCAGCTGCACGAAAGATGACTCGCCGGTGCCAGCACCGTTGTACTTGCTTGATCAGCGCTGGATACTGACGGACGTGAATGGGCAGGCCACTTCCACTGCTTCCGAAACCGACTTGCTGCTACCTTCTTCCACGGCTAGAAATTCGGGTAGGGCTGCTTGCAACCAGTATGGAGGAGCCTACGAGCTAACAGCTGGCTCCCCGCAGCTACGCTTTTCTAACCAGGCATCCACGAAAGCTACGTGCCCGGAGTTGGCGCAAGAAACCACCTACTTGGCGCTGCTACCCCAAGTAGCGCGCTACACCATCTCGGGGCGTACCCTGCAGCTCTATGATGCCACGCACGGCCAACCTGTGCTGACGTTCCGGGCCGCCGAGTAGCCTCGCATCACACCATAACCCAGCCCGCGCCCGCTCATTGGTATAATA
Organism: Hymenobacter sp. AT01-02; assembly: GCF_000961955.2. Classification (NCBI taxonomy): domain Bacteria; kingdom Pseudomonadati; phylum Bacteroidota; class Cytophagia; order Cytophagales; family Hymenobacteraceae; genus Hymenobacter; species Hymenobacter sp. AT01-02. Next base: position 80,329 of record NZ_JZIR02000028.1, on the reverse strand, counting down.
CCAACTGGGCGGGCGCGGTTCTTTCGGGGTTGACGGAGCCCTGTTAGAACCCGACGTTGAGCACCAATCCCTGCACATCCAAAGCCTGGCGCTGCGAATTGTAGAAGGTGCGTACGCCTAATTCTAAGGGCGTGCGCAAGCGCAAGGGATTGAACACGAAGGAGAGGTCGAGGCCGGTGGAGTAGTAGCTGGGGCGGATGGTTTCTAAGGGGCTGGTGGGCGTACGCCGGATCTGGCTGCTCCCCCACACATGGTCGTAGAAAGCGGCACCTTTTACGCGTTGGATGTACAGCCAGCGGCCCAGTTCCCAGTGCACATCGGCCAGGGGCAGGCGGTATTCGACGCTAGCACTGGTGAGCTGGTCGAGGCTAAGGTAGCTCAGCCCTCGGGGGTAAAAGATGGCAGCCCCAAACTGATACTGGTCTTGATCCTGCTGCTGATAGCCCCCACGCAGCCGGATGCTGTGGTGGCGCCCCACACCCGGCAGGTATACACTCCCTTGGGCGGCCCATTGCTCGGCTTTAAGCCCACTACCGAAAGGCGTTCCGCGCCACACCAAGCTCACGGTTTGGCCCCAGCGCGGCCCTACGTCCCGGCGGCTCTGCTGTAGGGTACGGGAATACGCCACGCTGCCCGTGAGCACGTGCAGGCTATTGAGCCCCACCTCTGACAAATAGCGCACCGGTAGATCGTAGCCGTGGGCTTGCTCCAACTGGTAATAACCCGCTACCGTTAGGGCCTGCTGCATGCGAGACTGCGTGAACACCAACGGCAGACGGGCGCCCGCCGTGAGGCGAGTGTATTGCCATGTATCTTGCTGGTATCCCACGTTGCTCACGGGTATACTTGTACGGCGCTGCCCATACGCTACGCCTACATCCAGCACCGGCCACAAGCCTTGGTAGCTTGCATCGGCAAAAACGCGGCCTGTTCTTTCGGTGGCATCAAACTCAGCCCCGGCCAGTACTTGCGTGGTGCTGAGCACATCCTGGGCCCGCACGCCTAAGGCCAAGCTATTGCCGCTAGGGCTTTGTACTAACCCCCAACTATAGGCATTGAGAGCATGGGGCAAGCGTCGGTAGCGGGTAGCAGGAAAGGCGGGACTGGCCGTAGAATCAGGGGCAGCTGGCAATACGGGCCCTACGGTAGCCGCTCCAGGCTCTTGCCGGGCCAGCGCAGCGGCATACCGATCGGGGGTGCCCGCCGTAGCGGGAACGGGGCGCCACTGGGCAGGTTGTAGGGGTGTTTCTACTACCCGACTACCCTGGGCCCGGAACTCATGGAAGGCAAGGCGTTGCCCATCGGGCGATATGGCCGCGTGGTAGGCACCCACCGGCCGCGACGTCACTTGGCGCACTTCCCCGGTTGTAATATGCACGCCATATACATTGTCGATGCCGGAGCGCGGGGAATTGAACAGCACGTATGAGCCCAGGGCTGGGGGTGCGAGAGGTTGTCGTTGGCGGCGGGCAACAGGGTCCGTGCCGTACCCGTTTCCGCATCAAGCAGCACCAAGGATTTACCGGCTGGCTCTAGGCGCACGGCTACAAGGCTACGGCCATCGGCGCTCCAACGGGGATGGAGGTAGTGGTAATTATCAGGATTGGCGAACGTGCGCACAACGGCCCCGGTTGTAGCATCCAGCACTTCTAGGCGGTGGTGGTAGCGCGTATCGGTGGTGGCCGCAAGCAGGTGCCTACCATCTGGCGACAACACGACCGCGGCGTAGCGGGTGCGGCGGCCGGGCCGCGTAAGCCGCCCCGTACGCAGGTCTAGCACTCGTACTTCGGAGTACACGCGCTGCCGCCACCTTGGGTCGTAGCGAAACTCAACCCATGCGGCTTTGCCCCCACCCACCGACAGCATTTCGGGATTGTTCCAGAGACCAAACTGATGCACGCGGCGCTCGGCTCCCCGGCGGCTCAGCGTTACTAGTTGCGGGATGTGGCCAAAGCCACTTTTTACGGCTAGCACCGTGCTATCCGAAAGGTACTGGGGGTACTGGTACTCAGTAAATACCCGCTGGCTGGCCTGCACGGCAAAATCGGTAGCAGGCGTTAGCTCCAGGCGGCTCTGTTCGGCCCGCCACGTGCTGTCCAGTTCCTGCATGGTTTGGCGGTAGAGGTCGTCTACCCGAAGGCTAGTGATTCGGCGCAGTTTATCAGAAAACGAGAAGGGATAAGCCGGGAAACCATAGTAGCGCCGCAGCACTTCGCTCCAAACGGTGGGGCCAGCCGTGCGCTTCAGGCGGGTAGTTAAAAAATACCCTAGCACATAGTGGTTGGGTACGTTGTCGCGAAAGGAGCCGGCTACTGCCTTACTGTAGGAGAAGTAGCGCCCGGCCAGCAGGTTGGCGCGCAGCCCACTATCGAAGTTGGGAATGCGCCCCCGGCCGCTGCGGGTTAGCGCCGTTTCGGTACCTACGGCATCGCCCTCCGCAAACCAGTCGGGCACGCCCAACGACAGCAACCCCACGCCTCCGTACCCACCCAGGGCGTACGCCAGCCGCCCACTACCCTGCCGGGCCTTCTCGTACTGCACCACGTGGCGGTACTCGTGCACACTCAGCTGGTCCAGCCAATCAATAGTACCGGTGAGGTAGGGGTCTTGGGGGAAGGATGTGTAAAATTCGGAGTGACGCGGCAGTAGCGTTACAAACCCATTGCCGATGGTATTCTGGCTTTGCAGCACCACCGAAACAGGCCGGGGCGGCAGCTCTAGGGAGGCACTGGCCGGACCGTATACTTGCTCTAGTCGCTGCGCCGTGCGTTGGGCAGTGGGCCCAAACCCCGCCGGATACAGCACCCGAAAATGCGGGGTCTTCACCTCATACCAAGGCAGGGAGGCAGGCGTCTGGCTGAGCGTGGGCAGAATGGTTTGGGCCTGCGCTACCCAAGTAGGCAAACAGGCGAGGGTGGGCAGCAACCAGCGGCGAAGAGTAGAGGACACGGCAGAAGGCAATAGCACGAGGAATCTGAACGAATAAACTGCCCAGCGGGCCCGAAAGCAAGAACTAAACCGTCCGGCCCGATGCAACGCTACGGCGTCGGCAAGTGTTGTGGTTCTAGCTGACTTACCGGCTGATACCCTACGTCCGTACCGGTCGGGTTGTCGTATATCTCGCACACGCTTTTACACGCATCATGCAACAACTAAAATTTTACTTGGTGGGCTTCTTGTTCACCCTCGTGGCTTGCACCCAAGAACGCCCCGCCGACGCCCAATCAATGAGCCGCTCGACGGCGGGCAAGGCTCCTACTAGTCTCAACGGATTGGCCGTAGCCACTTTTGCCGGGGGGTGCTTCTGGTGCACAGAAGAAATTTTTGAAGAAGTGAAAGGGGTGAAGGAAGTGGTATCGGGCTACAGCGGCGGCAAGGAAGCCAACCCAACCTACGAGCAGGTGGGTAGCGGCCAAACTGGCCACGCCGAATCTATTGAGATTTACTACGACCCCAAGCAAATCAGCTTTGCTACGCTGGTTGACGTGTTCTTGCGCGCCGGCCACGACCCCACAACCCTCAACCGCCAGGGACCCGATGCGGGCACCCAGTACCGCTCCGTAGCATTTTACCGCACCCCTCAGGAAAAGCAGGAGATTGAGGCCGCCATCAAGCGCGTCAATGCTTCCAAGCAGTACGCCAACCCTATCGTAACGCAGGTGGTGGCTTTCACCAGGTTTTGGCCCGCCGAGGGCTACCACCAGGGCTACTACCGCCTGCACCCCTCTGAGCCCTACGTCAGCAGCGTATCGACCCCCAAGGTGGAGAAGTTTCGCCACAAGTTTCCGCAGTTACTCAAGAACCCGCTATAGCCTAGCGCACCCAACAGAGCGGCAAGAAAAAGCCCGGACAATGCATGTTGTCCGGGCTTTTTCTTGCCGCTTCGCTCGTACTGTCTTGTACAGTATGGATTGGACTTATGTGGCCCTCAAACAGACATGGCATTGTGCCAAAGCCACAAGTATCGTTTGAAATCTGTATTTTTTGGGACGTCGTTTTTACGCGCATCGTACTCCTGCCCATAGGCAACCTATATTGCTGCTCCCCGCTCTTTTTCCTATCCCATCATGTCTGCTGAGCAAGTCGATTTTCAGCTGCTGTTTGATTCGCTGCCATCTCCCCACCTTGTGCTTCAGCCGGAGGGACTCACCCTGGTAGCTTACAACGACAGCATGCGCGTACTGCTGGGTGGCGTGGGCCCTGAAGTGCTGGGCCAACCTATAACTCAAGTGCTGGACGCTGGCCCCGCCGCCTTCTTACACCATCCGGAGTGGGAGCAAGCCGTGCAGGAGGTAGTAGAACAACGCAAGGTGCGGGTGCTGGAAACTCAGCCGGCTTTACCCGGCACCGACAATGGACTTGCCGGCCGCTTCTGGCAACTGACGCTGCGCCCCGTAGCAGCGCCCGACGGCAGCTTGCGCTACGTGCTGTGCCGCTGCCTCGACGTTACGGAGCAGCGCCGGGCCGAACAGCAGGAGCGCATTAGCCACGAGGGGTTTACACTGCTGGCCCGCGCCACCCACGATGCCATTTGGGACTACGACATGCGCACGGGCCGCATTTGGCGTAATGAGCTGTTCACTACTCTCTTCGGCTACCCCGTCACCCCCGAAAACAGTACCATTGACTTCTGGCGCTCCTGCCTACATCCTGACGACCAACCCGCTCTGGAGAACTACCTCCAGATTTTGCTGACGGGCACCGACACCGCGGCCACTGGGGAATACCGCATGCGCCGGGCCGATGGCTCCTGGGCCGAAGTAGTTGACCGGTTTTATATCATGCGGGACGCCCAGGGCCAGCCCTACCGGATGCTGGGGGCTATGCAAGATGTTACGCAAACCCACCGCACCAAGCGCGACCTGCGCCAGAGCTTAGCCCGCTTTCAGGTACTGGCTAACTTCATTCCGCAGTTGGTGTGGGCTGTTAATCAAACGGGACAGGCTACCTACTTCAACCAGCGGTGGCAGGAATACACGGGCATTGACTTTACCACGCCCCCGCCCAACTTCACCTGGACTCACCTGCTACACCCCGACGACCAGGTGGGCGCTACCCAAGGATGGCAGCAGGCCCTGGCCACCGGCAATGACTATGAGGCTGAGTTTCGCATTCGGGACCAGCACGGCCAATACCGCTGGTTTTTGGCCCAAGCCTGCCCCGTGCGTGGCACCGATGGGCACATTGAACAATGGTTTTGTACCTGCACCAACATTGATGACCAGAAGCGTACCCAGTTGGTGCTCGAAGAGAAGGACCGGCAGTTGCAGTATATCATGGGCGAAGTACCCGCCTACATTGCAACCCTGCTCGGGCCCGAGCACGTGATTGGGTTTGCGAACAGCAACTTTCGCAAGCTGCTCGGCAAACAGTTTCAGCTGGGTCAGTCTGCGCGCACGGCTTACTCGGCCTTGGCGCGCCAAGGCTACTTGAGCTGCTCGACCAAGTGTATGCTACCGGCCAGCGGGTGGCGGGCCATGAGCGCCCAGTGCAGGTACTTACCCCTATCAACGGCAAGCAACGCACTTACTACTTCGACTTTGTATGCCAGCCCCTGTTCAACGAAGCGGGCACCGTCCATGGTATTCTCGTCTTTGCCGTTGACATCACCGACCGGGCCTTGGCAAACCGCCGGGCCGAGGCGATGGATGTTAAGATGCGCCTGATGACGGATTCCTTGCCTCAGATTACGGTAGTGACGGCCCCTAACGGTAGCGTAGAATATCTCAGCCGCCAGTGGTTTGACTATACGGGCCAAACGCTTGCCGACCGTAACCGGTGCTGGCAGCTTGCGCTAACTGCCGAAGACCAGCGGGCCCTCCGTGCCCTGCTTGCCCACGCCGCTACCACCGGCCAAGTGCACACCCAAGAGCTCCGCCTCCGCCGCCATGATGGCGAATACCGCTGGCATCTGGGGCGCTTGGTACCCGCCCTCGACGAGACGGGTAGCGTGCAGCGGTGGTACGGCTCCATCACCGACATACACGAGCAGCGCCTTCTCAGCGACGAGTTGCGACGTAGCGAAGAGCAGTTCCGCTTCTTGGCCGAGTCGGTACCGGCCATTGTGTGGACGGCCCGCCCCGATGGCCAGCTCGACTACCTTAACTCCCGATGGTCGTTGGCTACTGGCGTGCCCGTAGAAGATACACTCCGTGAAGGCTGGCTTCACTTGCTGCGCCCCGAGCAGGTGGCCTACACCCAGCAGCTATTTGAGCAGAGCATGAGCACCGGCCAAGTGCTGGATATGGAAAACAGCTTGCGCCACGTACCCACGGGCCTCTACCGCTGGTACTTGCACCGGGCCCAACCCCTACGCGATGCCTCGGGAGCCATTGTGCGCTGGTTTGGCACGACTACCGATATCGACGACTATAAGCGGATACAGCAGCACTTGGAAGAGAAGAACGCCGAGCTGATACGCACGAACCAGGACCTAGACAGCTTTGTGTACACGGCCTCCCACGACCTCAAACAGCCCATCAATAACATGGCGGGCATTTTTGAGGAGCTCACGCGTACAGCCTATTTCCGCGACCCCGACGCGGTGAAGCTGGTAGCCATGTTCGACAAGTGCCTGCACCAGATTTACGCTACTATTCACGATCTGTCTGAGCTGGTGCAGGTGCAGAAGATGCGGCGGGGTCTCACGGCCGAGCTTGTCAACCTCGCCCAGCTTACCCAAGAAGTACTCTTGAGCATTGAGGAACCCCTGAACTCGGCCCGCGCCATCGTCACCACCGACTTTGCTGCCGTACCCGTGGTAGAATTTGTGCGGCCCAACCTGCAAAGCGTCCTGTACAACCTCATCAGCAACGCCCTAAAATATGCTGCGCCCAAGCGGCGGCCCCGCATCCACTTGAGCACACGCCTGGAGGAGGGCCACCCCGTGCTGCTGGTTCAGGACAATGGCTTGGGCATTGATTTAGAACGTTTCGGCAGCCAAATGTTCCAGCTATTTCGGCGTTTCCACAGCCACGTAGAGGGCTCGGGGCTGGGGCTCTACCTCGTCAATCGGATTGTGGAAAGCCATGGTGGGCACATAGTGGTGGAAAGCAAGGTGAATGAGGCACTACATTCCAAGTGCATCTGCTCCCTCTGGGTGCTCATGGCTAGCCGGGCTGATGCAGAGGCGGTGGTGAGTGAATGCGCTCCGCAGTTGGCAACTTGGTTCTTACCTCGGCAGAGACGCAGGCAAGGCTCCATGGGCAGTCTGGCCCAAACGGGTCACCGATTTAGCGGCTGGTGCGTATTTTGAGTCGCGCCTTTTACCTTGGTTCATACAATGCCTCCCCTGACTCTCCGCTCCAAGCTGCCCGATGTAGGCACTAGTATTTTCTCTGTAATGACCCAACTGGCCCAGGAAAGCGGGGCCATCAACCTGGCCCAGGGGTTTCCTGACTACGACCCACCGCAGGTGTTGCTGGATGCTCTGGCCTGCCACGTTAGTACCTCCGGTCAGCAGCAATATGCGCCCATGCCGGGCTTGCTGCGCCTGCGCGAGGCCATCAGCGCAAAAACGGCCCACCTCTACCACGTACCCGCTCCGGATGCTGCCACCGAAATTACGGTTACAAGTGGTGCTACGGAGGCATTGTATGCCGTGCTGGCGGCAGTAGTACACCCCGGCGACGAGGTATTGGTGCTAGAGCCAGCCTACGACCTTTACGGCCCGGCCATCCGGCTGCAAGGCGGTGTACCCGTGTATGTACCCCTCCGCCTACCCGATTTTCACCCCGATTGGGACCAAGTGGCGGCAGCCATTACGCCTCGCACCCGCCTCATTCTGCTCAATACTCCCAACAACCCCACCGGCGCCGTGCTCACCAGCACCGACTTTGATGCGCTGGCCGAGTTGCTACGTAATACAGACGTTCTGGTACTCAGCGACGAAGTGTATGAGCACATGGTATTTGATGGGGAGCCTCACCGCAGTACCCTGCAACACCCCGAGCTACGGGAGCGCGCCTTCGTACTGTCGTCGTTCGGTAAGACGTACCATGCCACTGGCTGGAAGGTGGGCTACTGTATTGCCCCGCCAGCACTTACAACCGAGCTGCGCCGCGTGCACCAGTTCGTGACGTTCAGCGTAAGCACACCCACCCAGCACGCGCTAGCCGACGTAGTGCCCACTACCGCCCTGTACGACTCGCTTCCTGCTTTTTACCAGCAAAAGCGCGACCTGTTTCGGGAGTTGCTCACGGGTACGGGGTTCGAGTTATTGCCCGTGCCGGGTGGCTACTTCCAACTGGCCAACTTCCGGGCTCTGGCGCAAGCCAACGAGTCGGACGTTGCTTTTGCCCGGCGTCTTACCCAGCAGGCGGGGGTAGCGGTAGTTCCCGTATCGGCCTTCTACCACAATGGGCACGATGATGGCCTTGTACGGTTCTGCTTTGCCAAGCGCGAAGCTACTTTACACGCCGCCGCCGAGCGGCTTCGTACCCTAACCTAAACAGAGCAGACTACCAACTAACGCCAAGTCAGGAGAAGTAAATTGCACTTCTCTACGCAATAAATTCGCTGATTTACGTTAGTACACAGGGAAGCAGTATAAAGCTGTCGGCCTACCGTACGGTAGCTTTGTAGGAGTGGTCCTGCATTGTCAATGCATTTTTTGCTATACTTCATCCAGCAACCTATTCCGCAAGCGAAACCTTACTACGGCCTTGTCTGATCTCACCATTTCCTTTGTGCAGGCATCCCTGCAATGGCACTCTCCCGCTGCAAACCACCAGGAATTAGGGCGATACATTGATGAAATTTCCATCCGTACCGACCTAATTGTGCTGCCGGAAATGTTCACTACTGGCTTCAGCATGGAAGCGGCGGCGCTGGCTGAGCCTATGGAAGGCCCTACCTTGCAGTGGATGCGCGGAGTAGCAGCCCAACGTGACGCCGTAGTGACGGGAAGCTTTATTGTGGAAGAAGATGGCCTCTATTACAACCGCCTGCTGTGGGTGCGCCCCGATGGCTCTTTGAGCTATTACAACAAGCGCCACCTGTTTACCATGGCAGGTGAGCATAACGTGTACGCCGCGGGCACCGAGCGCCTCATTGAAGAATGGCGGGGATGGCGCATTTGCCCGCTCGTGTGCTACGACCTACGCTTTCCGGTTTGGAGCCGTAACCCTATTGACCAGCCCTACGACCTACTGCTGTACGTAGCCAACTGGCCTGCCATTCGCCGCACCGCCTGGATTACGCTGCTACGGGCTCGCGCCATTGAAAACTTGGCGTACACCTTGGGCGTGAATTGCGTGGGCATTGATGGCAATAACCATTCTTACGCCGGCGACTCGGCCTTGCTGGACATGCGCGGCGAGTACTTGGTGGAAGTAGGCAATCAGGAAACCAGCATTACGCGCGCCCTACGCCGCTCTGAGTTGGAAGCCTTCCGGGAGCGTTTTCCCGCCTTGCAGGATGGCGACCCATTTGAGCTGGGCGCGGCAACAGTACGGCAATAACCAAGAATAGAAACAAGCAGCCGGGGCGGTAGTCACTACAATTGCGACTACCGCCCCGGCTGCTTGGTTATAGGCATCAGATTATCACTAATGCCCTATTGCACTTCCAAGCGTTGCATTGCCTGCTCGCCAGTGGCGGTTTGGCAGCGTACCAGGTAGATGCCAGGCGCCAAGCCAGTTAAAGACAGAGTGTGTGTTCGGTTTAATGCATCGTCTTGGCGCACTGTACGTCCCGTTATATCGAGTATGGTAACTCGCACGGGGCGCGGGGCTTCTACCGTAGCCCTGCCCGTGGTAGGGTTAGGGTAAACTTGCAGCGGAAGGATGGTAGCCGCTGAGTTGGTGCTGAGCACTTGGCGGCGGGTAGCCAGCGCTACAATGCCCCCACCCTCTAACCCTAGAAACAGCTCTGGAACTCCATCACCATCCACGTCGGCAGTGGCGGGGGCGTACCGGAACACGGCGGCCGTACCCAAGCGGTTTTCCTGATACTGACCGAGTAGGGCGTTGTAAAACAGGTCGGTGCGGGCTAGAAAGGAGCTGGGCTGCGACCGGAAGTTGGAGTACATCCGAATTTCGCCCAGGGCATCAGCTGTCAGCAGATCGGGCTGGCCGTCGCCATCAAAATCGGCTACAGTGGGGTGCAGGGCAACCGGCCGCCGGTTGGCATTATTGCGCAGCTGGCCGTAGTCGTTATTTATCAGTACAAATGCTTGGCTGATGTTGTTTGCCCCCGTATTGCGGTAGTAGCGCAAAGACTGGCCCGGCGTATCCACCGAATTGGTACCCAGCAGCAAGTCTACTAGCCCATCCGCATCCACATCGGCGAAACACGGAGCATCGAAGGCGCGGCCCGGCATTCCGGCAAGGGTACCGGCGCTGACTAGGTTAAATGCTGCTGGCTGGCGAGCAGTGGCCGTGTTCAGCACGTAGGTGATGGGGTTGGCAGTGGCACCTTGCTGGTAGCCGGAGTACACCAAGTCCAGGACGCCGTCGCGGTTTAGGTCTACCAGAACAGGTTTTAGCGAAACTAGACGCCGGCTGGTAAAACCTAAGTAATCGTTCGTCACCAACGAAAAGATGGGTTTGCGGGCGGTGCCTACGTTGCGGTAGTAGCTCAGCGCAGCCCGGTAGTGCTGCTTGGGGTTGTTGCGGCTCACAGACCCCACTAGCATGTCTACCAACCCGTCGCCGTCTAGGTCGCCAAACGTAGGAGCGGCGCCCTCGCTCAGATCAATCATGCCTGCCTGCAAAAAATTGTTCTGCTGATACGCCAGCACGGGGGCTCCAGTGGCGCTGGTGTTGCGGTATACTACCACCGACTGCCGCGTCTCAACGGTATCTACGTTGTCGTAGAGGTTCGGGCTGACTACTATGTCTGGGCGGCCGTCAAACGTGACGTCCACGGAGTAGGCGGCGGGGAAGTTGGGTACTCGGGCAGCAGTAGTGCCCGTAGGAAAGCTCTGGTTGAGGCCGGCGCTGGTCATGCGTGCCTCCTGGGCGGTACCATCGTTGCGCAGGCTTACCAGTTCAGGGCAGTTGTCGCGCCCACTCAGCAAATCTTGGTCACCGTCCCCATCCAAGTCGAGCGCCGTGAGGTTGTACCCCCCCGTGTGGTTTGGACGCAGGACCGGGCGGCACTGGTCGGGGGCGAAGGTGAAGCTGGTGCAGCCACTTAAGCAGGCCGTAATACCACCCCAAAATTTGCTACCCTCCCTGAACTGCAAGCCCCCGCAGGCTCCCGTGGAGGTGTTGCGGTAGTAGTAGATGCTCGGTGCCGTAGAGGCGAAGTCAAATGTCAAAATGTCGAGACGACCGTCGCCGTCGATATCCTGAATGGCGGGTATGTTGTAGCCGCCCGTTATGATGTTGATGTCGCCACCAGTAGTAGGCGACGGATCGAAATAGGTAAGCTGATTGGTGACGAGTTGAAAGGATGGTAAGCCATTGGCCCCGGCCACATTGTGGTAAATGCGGATGTCGCCGCCGGAAGCGTAGGTAAACAAGTCGGGGCGGTTGTCGCAGTCGTAGTCACGCAGCAGCACCCACCCTTGCAGGCCCGTCGGAAACAGGCCTTCGTAAATGGGCTCGTGCTGCCAAACGCGGCCATTGTCGGTAGCCACGCTCAAAAAGGTAAACGAGCGGTTCTGGGCCCGGTCGAACACGTAGAGGTCGGGCTGCTGGTCGCCGTTGAGGTCAATGGTAGAAAATTGTGGAGAGTTGAGCCCCCCGGCCCAGGCATTGTGCAACGTGTCGGTGCCTTGCACTACTTTTGCGACGGCCCGAAATTCAAACCCAAAGGCCGATTGCGCCTGCGCGGCGGTAGTGGCGCTGCCTACCAGCACAGCCGTTACTAAAAACAGGAGACGTTGACGCATCAGCAACGGGGAAGAGAATGGTTCAGGTACGCAGCTTCTAAGATACGAACGAATCAGCATGATAGACATTGCGGCGCTCTACGCCCAGTTTCGGTCCGCCACCGCCGTTAGCACCGACTCCCGGCAGCCGCAGGACGGCACCTTATTCTTTGCCCTAAACGGCCCTAGCTTCCGCGGGCGCGACTTTGCTCCTCAGGCCTTGGCCGCCGGCGCCCGCCACGCCGTGGTTGATGACAACGCCCTGGCAACGCAAGACCCGGAGCGCTACACCTACGCCCCCGACCCCTTACTGGCTTTGCAGGAGCTGGCCCAGTATCACCGTCGCCAGCTGCGCATTCCAGTACTGGCCATTACGGGCTCCAACGGCAAAACCACTACCAAAGAGCTGGTATATACCGTGCTATGCCGCCGCTACCGCGTGCAATACACCCGTGGCAATCTTAACAACCACATTGGGGTGCCTCTCACGCTGCTTAGCATCAAGCCCGCAGAGCATGAGCTAGCCATTGTGGAGATGGGGGCCAACCACCAAGGCGAAATAGAGCTGCTTTGCCAATTAGCGGAACCTACCCACGGCCTTATCACCAACATTGGCAAGGCTCACTTGGAAGGCTTTGGGGGGGAGGAAGGAATTGCGCGAGGCAAGAGCGAGCTGTTCCGCTTCTTGGCACAAACGAACGGTACCGCTTTCGTCAATACCCTTGACGCCCGCCTGCCGGAGCTGGCCACCGTTGTCGCGGAGCGTATCACGTACCCAGGCCCCACTGATACCTACCCGGCCGAGCTGCTTAGTGCGGCTCCGCACGTAGTACTGCGCTTGTTTACGGGCGCCCCTGTGGAAGCGCAAATTACGGGCGGCTACAACTTTCCTAACCTGGCTGCCGCGGCCGCGTGGGGGCTCATTTTGGGGTTCCCAACGACAGCATTGGCGAGGCGTTGGCTTCTTATGCGCCTACCAACAACCGCTCCCAGCTGGTGCGCACCACCCACAACGAGGTAGTGCTGGATGCCTACAATGCCAACCCAAGCAGCATGAGCGCCGCACTACACAGCTTTGCTACCCGCCCCGGTGCTTCTGCCGCCAAGGTGGTCATCTTGGGTGATATGTTTGAACTAGGAGCCGAGAGTGAGTCTGAGCACCGCGCTCTGGGGCAACTCCTGCAAACGCTACCATTGGGCACCGTGGTTCTCATTGGTAGCCACATGCAACACGCCGCTGTGGCGCCCGGCTTCCACTACTTCCCTACCAAAGCAGAAGCCGCCACCTGGCTACGCGAGCAGCACCTGCAAGGCCAGCTAATCCTGATTAAAGGCTCGCGTGGCATGGGCTTGGAAACGCTGCTTGAGCATTTCTAATGCTGGAAGGCGGGGCACAGGCTGCGCACCCATTTTTTCCTAAACAGACAGCGCCCCTACCCTCTACTAGAAGGCAAGGGCGCTGTCTGTTTAGGAGTAGCACTCCCCTAGGAAGCCAGTGCAGTGTTCTTAGAAGGGGCTTTCAAGCTGAGCCAGGGTTGGCAGCACCTGGTCTTTGGCCGATACCGTGGCATTTTCCACCCCCCATTTGATTCCCAAAGCGGGGTCGTTCCAAAGCAGGCCACCCTCCGACTGCGGCGCGTAATAGTTGGTGCATTTATAGAGGAAGAGCGTGTTGTCTTCCAAAGCAGTGAAGCCGTGCGCAAAGCCTACGGGCACATACAGCATGTTGTAGCGCTGGGCGTCTAGCTCTACCATCACGTGCTGCCCGTACGTGGGGGAGTCCTTGCGAATATCCACGATGACATCCAGGGCCCGGCCCTGAGCAACGCGCACCAGCTTTGCCTGGGCAAACGGAGGCTTTTGGAAGTGCAGGCCGCGTACTACTCCCCGGTCGGAGCGCGACTGGTTATCCTGCACCCAATCTCCCACGATGCCGGCTTCGGTCATCTTCTGGGCGCTGAATGATTCAAAGAAGGCTCCCCGGGCATCACCGAATACGCGTGGCAGAACTTCCACCACTCCTTGAATATCAAAGTACTTGAACTCCATGTAGCAACAATTAATGGTATGAGTGGCTAGCGAGCCGCAAATTAGGCAGTTTTGGCTATGCTGGCACGCTTGGGCTGCACTTCCGCTACTACCTGCAGATATTTATTGAGTACAATTTGCTCGTCGAACTTCTGTTCGGCCAGTTGGCGGCCGGCCCGCCCCATCTGGGCCAAGGCCGGTGCCGGCAGGCGCAGCACTTGCAACATTTTCGCGGCCAAATCGGTGGCGCTACGCACCTCGCAAAGCAGACCGTTCTGACCATCGACCACGGTTTCGCGGCAGCCGGGCACGTCAGTCGTTACAATGGGCTTGCCCATGGCGGCGGCTTCTAGCAGCGTCTTGGGCGTGCCTTCGCGGTAGGAAGGCAGCACCACGCAGTCGGCCTTATGAATGTGCTCAGCTACATTGTCGGAAGTGCCCAAGTACTCTACATTGCCCGCCCGCAGCCACTCCTCAAACACGGCCCTCTTCACGCCTACCCCGCCCGATTCGTCAATACCGCCTAGCAGTTGCACGCGGGTACCGGGCGCGGCTTCCCGCACCAGACGAGCCGCCTCAAAGTATTCTTCCACGCCCTTTTCATAAAGCACGCGCGCAATCATGAGGAAGGTAAACGGCTCATGCCGAGTGAACTCAATGGCAGGCCGAAACTTCGTGGTGTCGATGCCGGAACCAGGCAGCAAGTCTGTGATGCGGGCGTCTACCAGGCCATTTTGCAGGAACAGCTGCCGGTCGTCGTCGTTTTGAAAGAACACCCGCTTGGGAAAGCGAAAAGCAAAGCGGTAGAGTCCCAGAGCTACCCGGCTCACCAGGTTTTTCACAATAAACACCGTGCCCAGGCCCGACACGTTATTGACGCTAGGAATACCAGCCAGCCGAGCCGCTATGGTACCATAAATGTTGGGCTTGATGGTGTACTGCAAAACGACGTCGGGCCGCTCGCGCCGGTAAATGTCGTAGAAGCGGCGCGTAAGCAGGGCATCCTTTACAGGATTGGTGCCCTTGTTTTCCATTAAGATGGGCACGTAGCGGCAGCCCAGCTCGGTTTCCAGGCGCTGGGAGTAGGCATCGGGGGGAGCAATGGCGAGTACCTCGTGCCCAGCAGCTTGCAGGGCCAATACCAGGCTACGTCGGAAGTTCCAGATATTCCAACTCGTATTAATGACAATAGCGACGCGCATTCTGGGGTGATGAGGTAAGCAACGGAGTAATGAAGTGCACAAAGGTAGCGTTCCTACGTGGGGTGATGGGAGGAGTTTATACCGTTCTAGGTTTTTACGTACCAGCACTTCACTACCAATCTGCCTGGGCTACCTTTGTACCCTATGTTTGCTTCCACCACGCTACTGCGCCTGCACTTGGTTGTTGTGCTGGCTTTCCTACTTTTCTATGCACTCAAGGCTGGCCTACTCCTGCTAGGCCGCAACGAACAATTACGGGCCTTACGGGCCCGCACCCGCATTGTCGATTCGGTGCTGGGCCTACTGATTTTGCTCTCGGGTGGTGTGCTATTGGGGTCTTACCCCAGCACCATACCGGGCTGGCTCTGGCTGAAGCTGGGTCTCGTACTGGTGCTGCTGCCCACCGCCATTGCCGCCATGCGCCGTCAGTTTAAACCAGGAGTAGTGATTACCCTACTCGGGTTTGTGTATGTGTATGGCTTAGCTGAAACGGGTAGCCCCGCGCTACAGTCGCCGACGGCCGCGGCCCGCGTCGCTTACTCCGGTGGCTTGGCCGAAGCCACCGCAACCCCCGAGGCAGCCCCTCCCGTTGACACCACCGCCCAAAGTACAGCCACGCTTTCTGCCGCCGATCAGGCTACCTTAGCGGGTGCCACCGAGCCAATTCGTACGGAAGCGGCGGCCATGGCTACCCCGCCGGCCGAACCTGAAATAGACCTAGTAGCGGGCAAAACCTTATTTGCTCAAAACTGTGCTGTATGCCACGGTCTCGACGGCAAACTGGGTTTAAACGGTGCTCACGACCTCACCCGTAGTAACCTCAATGCCACTGGTCGCGTGTACATGGTGAACAACGGGATGGGCAAGATGCCCAGCTTCCAGAAAAAGCTCACTGAACAGCAGATTCAGGAAGTAGTGGCCTACTCGCTCACCTTAAAATAATTGTCTGGATTTGCGCAGCCGCCCACCTGCTACCTGCCCATTCCAGCTCTCCTGACCTTAAGCTCCCCATTATGGCAAACAAACCCACTTCCAAAGGCCGTAAGCCGGGCAACAGCACCCGCCACCCCGGCGCCACCGACGGCGTGAAAGGCCGTGCCGGCCGCATCTTAGCCAAAGCCAACAATAACGGCACCTACGATACCGCGCCCGAGGTAGAAACTGCCGTACTGGTAGCAGTACCCGACAAACGCCAGCCCGACGCTCGCACCCAAGAATACCTTGATGAACTGGCCTTCCTGGCCGAAACGGCCGGCGTAACGGTTACCAAGCGCTTTGTGCAGCGCCTGGAAAAGCCCGATATCCGCACGTTTGTGGGTGAGGGCAAGCTAGCCGAAATCAGTGCCTACGTGCAGCATACTGATGCCAGCATGGTTATCTTCGATGATGACCTCTCGCCTTCGCAGTTGCGCAACCTAGAGGCAGAGCTGAAGGTTAAGATCGTAGACCGCTCCCTGCTCATTATTGACATCTTCGCCAGCCGCGCCAAGTCGGCCACGGCCCGCACGCAGGTAGAGCTTGCGCAGTACCAGTACTTGCTGCCTCGCCTCACAGGCCTCTGGACTCACTTGGACAAACAGCGGGGGGGAGGTGTAGCCCAGCGCGGACCGGGCGAAACGGAAATAGAAACGGACCGCCGCGTAGTGCGCGAGCGGATTGACCTGCTCAAGGAAAAACTCAAGGATTTCGACAAGCAAAGCCACACCCAGCGCAAGTCGCGGGGCGGCGTGGTGCGCGTGGCGCTGGTGGGCTACACCAACGTAGGCAAAAGCACCATTATGAATCTGCTGAGCCGCTCCGACGTGTTTGCCGAGAACAAACTCTTTGCTACCGTCGATTCTACGGTGCGCAAAGTGGTGCTCGACCACGTGCCATTCTTGCTTTCCGACACGGTTGGGTTTATCCGTAAGCTCCCCACTCGCCTCATTGAGAGCTTTAAGAGCACCCTTGATGAGATACGGGAGGCCGACCTGCTAGTGCATGTGGTAGATATCTCCCACCCCTCATTTGAGGAGCACATTGCCGTGGTAAACGACACGCTGAAGGATATTGAAGCGGCCGATAAGCCCATGCTACTAGTTTTCAATAAGATTGACCAGTACAACCCCGATGCCGAAATTGAGCACCACGGTGGCTTCGAGGGCATGAACCCCGAAGAAGATGAGGAGGCCCCAGCCTCCCGCCCTACCCTGGAGCAGTTTAAGGCAACGTACATGGCACGCATGCACGACCCAGTTATTTTCATTTCGGCCACTCAGCGCGAAAACATTGAGGAACTGCGCGAGCTGCTGGCACGCCACGTGGCATCTATTCATCAGCAGCGCTACCCCAACACCTTGCCTCAAGTAGATTACGAACAATAAGGTAGTCCGGTAAGGCTGTTGCTTACGCGCCTGGTTTGCTGTAGCAAGCCAGGCGTTTTTGCTTTCTCTCCAGGCCAATCCCGCTACTGCAATAGTCAACGCTCAGGGTTACGCCCTTGTCTGGTGTAATAGTCAGCTTGCTAATCCTACCATTTATCAGGTTTTTATTTGAATTATTTATAATAAATAGTAGATTAACACCTCATATTTTCAAAACAACTCGCATTGCTCTGCAATAGGCTTGTTCTGTGTTTCTCACCCTCCACAACCACTTTTTTTGATGAAGAAAACTTTTACTTCTCTCGCATTATTGGCTATCAGCGGCATGGCTGCCACCGTGCAAGCGCAGGATGCGCAACGCGCCAAGGTGAGCAATATCGCCTTCACGCTAGACCAGCAGGTTCGGCGCCGCTGTTCTACCATGGACGTCCTCACCGAGCAGCTGGCCAGCAACCCGGGCATGGCGCGGCGTATGGCTGCCATTGAGGAGCACACCCGCCAGTTTGAAGCCAACCCTACTGCCCGCCGCACTACCGCCGCCCTCACTATTCCGGTAGTGGTGCACGTGCTCTACAACACCACAGCACAGAACGTGTCGGATGCGCAGGTGCAGGCCCAAATTGATGTTTTAAACCAAGACTTCGCCAAAACTAACGCCGACGCCAGCCTGATTCCGGCGGCCTTTGCTGCTAGTGCAGCCAGCGCCAATATTCAGTTTACTTTAGCGAAGCGCACGCCCACTGGCACCGCTACCACGGGCATCATTCACAAGCAAACCAAGGTAAGCTCCTGGAGCTCCAACGACGCAGTCAAGAACTCCAAGCGCGGGGGCGACGACGCCTGGGACGCCAGCAAGTACCTCAACCTTTGGGTGTGCAACCTAGGCCAAGGCCTACTGGGCTACGCACAGTTTCCCGGCGGCTCACCCGCTACCGATGGTGTAGTAGTACTCTACTCCTCACTGCCAGGTGGCACCGCCAAGCCCTACGATAAAGGCCGAACGGCAACTCACGAAGTAGGCCACTGGCTGAATCTGCGCCACATTTGGGGCGACGCCAGCTGCGGCAATGACTACGTTTCGGATACGCCCACGCAGCAGACCAGCAACTACGGCTGCCCGTCCTTCCCGCACGTAACCTGCTCTAATGGCACCAGCGGCGACATGTTCATGAACTACATGGACTACACGGATGATGCGTGCATGTACATGTTCTCCAATGGCCAGGCTTCGCGCATGAACGCTTTGTTTGCTACCGGCGGAGCGCGGGCCTCTTTGGTGACTAGCACGGGCGGCACCGCACCGCGCATGATTGCCTCCACGAGCAGCACTGACCTGGATGTGCAACTCTATCCCAACCCCACCAGCGGCAAGCTGATTCTGCAATCTAGCTTGGAGGAAGCAGCCGGAAAATGGTCGGTGAAGGTATATGACCTGCAAGGGTTTGAGATGAAACAGCTGCGGACCGACGACCCTGCTACGCTTGACGTAGGTCGCCTCCCCAACGGCCTCTACCACGCAGTGCTGACCAACGGCACTACCACCGTTCACCGTCGCTTTCAGAAGGAGTAGCCGCATGCTTCAATAGAAAACTTCAAAGCCGGCCTGCTGCAACAGGCCGGCTTTTGTATGCTCAGTGGGCTGTAACCACTGCGGTGGGGCATTATAGTGCTAACAGTACTACCTAACTCCAGCAGCAAAAGTGAAGATGTACAAGCTACTCCCGCTGCTGATAAATAGGCCAAGTACATAGACACATGCGCCTAATATCATTCGGTTATATAAATATCTACAATTAAACAGGCTATATATTGATATAATTTCAATAAATTGTCGGCCTTGCTCCCTTTACCACAACCTACACACCCTTTCATCTGCTTCACACAAAATCGCCACCCTACTAAGTTCTGCCAGGAAAACTTACTTACCTCTGATAAGCACTGGCTCCCTGTCTTGTTGCAAGTGCTTCTTTTCAACGTAGACTGCGGCACCACTGGCGCAATTCGTGGGCACTACTATTCTGGTAAACCTACCGCAGTGCGTTGCGCTGAGCAGAACCCAAGTCGTAGGCAGTTCATCAAAGATTCGCAACCCTGAGCGGTGGCCATACCCCTAGATATGGTTCTGCTTAGTACCTTTGATTATGAAAAGACCCGCTGAAACCAGCGGGTCTTTTTTCTTGCTACTGCCGCTTTCTAGTCAGGGCCTCGCCTGAGCATAACTATTTGGAGGGCGCAACAGTAAAGAGGCCTGCACCCCTTTTTCTTGCTGCCGATGAAAACGCTATATCTGATGCGCCACGCCAAGTCGAGCTGGGATTTCGACGACCTAGACGACCACCAACGGCCCCTCAACGACCGAGGCCGCGACGATGCCCCCCGCATGGGCCAGGCGCTGGCGAAGCGTGATATTCAGCTGAATCTGCTCCTGACGTCTCCCGCCGTGCGGGCCCTGAGCACCGCCGCCTTGGTAGCAAAGGAAATAGACTACCCCCACGAGAAGATTCAGGTGGTAGAAAGCATTTACGAAGCTACCGTGCTGGACTTGTTGCAAGTGGTGCGGCAGTGCCCCGACGAGGCCGATTCGGTACTGCTGGTGGGCCACAATAATACCCTGACTGACTTCGCCAACTTGCTTTCCCCAAGTTCTATTCCAGACATGCCTACGGCATCTATTGTGTGCATTAAGTTCTCGTGCGCACACTGGGCGGAGGTAGATCAGGCCAACGCTGAGTTTTATTTCTTCGACAAACCCAAAAACAACGACTAGAGCCCTGCTCCAGCCGTGGCAAGTTGGTTTTTGCATACCCAGCGGCTGGCGTAGCTAGTGTATCTCACCCAAATGGAAGACATTAAACCGGCCACCCCCCAACTACTCAACCGCGAACTAAGCTGGCTTGCCTTCAACCGCCGTGTGCTGCAGGAGGCCCAAACTCCAGCCGTACCGCTCTTGGAGCGGCTGAAGTTTCTGGCCATTTTTTCGAGCAACCTCGACGAGTATTTTAAGGTGCGCGTGGCTACGCTGCGGCGCCTGGTAAAGCTCAAGAAGAAAACCCTGGCTAAGCTAGGAGAAGACCCTGCCGAGCAGCTTAGCGCCTTGCTAGCGGAGGTAGGCCGCCAGCAGCAGGAATTTGGCGACACATTTCGGAACCAGATTCTGCCGGAGCTGCGCGAACAGCACATCCACCTGATATCTGAGCACGACCTGAACGAGGAACAGCGAGCGTGGGTGCAGCAGTACTTCCGCGACAACGTGCAAGACTTGCTTTCGCCCGTGATTTTGGACGACAACTTGCACCACTTGTTCCTGCGCGACCAAAGCGTGTACCTCACCGTCTACCTCACCCACCCCGTAGACAAGAAAAAGCACGACGAAGAGCGCGTACTAGCTATTGAGCTCCCCACCAAACGCCACGGTGGTCGTTTTGTGCAACTTCCCGCTCAAGGCGAGGACCGCTACGTGATGTTCCTGGACGACGTGATTCGGTGCTGCGCCCATGAGCTATTCCCGAAGTATAAGAAGGTGCAGGTGCACGCTATTAAGCTCTCGCGCGACGCTGAACTAGACATTCAGGAGGAGGTATCGGGCAATATGCTCGCCAAGATTAAGAGCAGCTTGCAGAAGCGCGAAACCGGCTACCCTGCCCGCCTGCTCTACGACCCCGCCATGCCCAAGGAGGTACTACGGGCCGTGATGCAGAAAACGGGCATTGGCAAAGATGAGCTAGTAGAGGGAAGCCGGTACCACAATTTCCGTGACTTCTTTGGCTTCCCTGATCTGGGCCTTCCGCATCTGAAGTATGAGCCCCAGCCTGAGCTGCCCCACCCTACCCTGCCACGCAGCGGCAAGATGCTACCAGCCATTGCCGAGCGCGACCACCTGCTTCACCTCCCTTACCAGAGCTTCGACTACGTAACGCGCCTGATTACGGAAGCGGCGCAGGACCCTCAGGTTAGCAGCGTCAGCATTACCCTGTACCGCGTAGCGGGCAAGAGCGAGGTAGCCAAAGCCCTGCTGAAAGCAGCCAAAAACGGCAAGCAAGTGACGGTGGTAGTGGAGCTGAAAGCCCGCTTTGATGAAGAGAGCAATATGTTCTGGGCGGAGAAGCTTCAGAAGGCGGGTGCCAACGTCATCTTCGGTATTCCGGATTTGAAAGTGCACAGCAAGCTGCTCCTCATCACGCGCGCCGAGGAAGGCCAAAATAAGCTCTACGCCTATCTCAGCACCGGTAACTTCAATGAGGTAACCAGCGGCATCTACGCCGACCACGGCGTCTTTACGGCCCGCCCGGAACTCACGCGTGAGGTAGCAGAAGTATTTCGCTACTTCCAAGACCGCCAAGACAAAACTGGGCAGTTTGAGCACCTACTGGTAGCTCCTTTCGAGCTTCGCGAGAAGCTCAACGCTCTCATCGACCACGAAATCAAGCTGGTGCAGAAAGGCAAGGACGCGTACATCATTCTCAAGCTAAATGCCCTGCAAGATGAGCGCATGATCTTGAAACTCTACGAGGCTAGCCAAGCCGGGGTGCGCGTGGAGCTACTCATCCGGGGCATTTCTTGCCTGGTGCCAGACCTACCCGGCCAAAGCGAGAACATCAGCCAGCGTGGCATGGTGGACCGTTACCTGGAGCACGCACGTGTATACGTGTTCGGCAATGGGGGCGAGGAAAAAGTGTACGTAGCATCGTCCGACTGGATGGCTCGCAACTTGGACCGCCGCGTGGAGGTAGCCTTCCCCATTTTGCAGGATGACTTACGCGCCGAGGTTCGCTACTTGCTAGATCTGCAACGCAAAGACAATGTCAAGTCGCGCGATTTCCACAACCGCTTTATTGGTCAAGAAGACGTGGAGGCCGGTAGGGTTCAGGCCCAGTTGGAAACGTACCAATACCTCAAGAAGATAGCAACTGCCAAGAAGCGCAAGAAGTAAGCGCCAACAACAAAGAAGAAGGCCGCAACTAGGTAGTTGCGGCCTTCTTCTTTGTTGTTGGATCACGAAGCCACAGGCTGCCGCCTACTTGTTCACTGTTTTCTTCAAGAACTTACGCGGCGGCACTATAAATACCTCTAGCGAAGCGTAGGGGGCACCCGCCATCTTGCTGTCGATGATTTTCACCCGGTTATCATTGGTGCGGTCAAAGGCGTCGAAGGCGTAGTTGTAGCGGTAGCCGCCCTCCACCCCAAACCATAGGAAGTCGTAGATCTCTCGCTCCCAACGGCCGCGGAACTTCACTTCCGTTTCGCGCAGCTCCAGTGTGCGCAGGTCGATGCCCTTTTCGCGGCGCAGTGGCTGCCGCAACTTGATGATGTAGTTCAGGCCGTCAACTGAATACCCCGCAAAGAACAAGGACTTGGGCGAAGCATTGTAGCGCATAGTCACGCGGGCTGGGAAAATGGCCTCTACGCCCCAACGGTCGTTGAAGGTGCGGTTGTAGAGCACGGCTGGGTAAATGCTTTGCCGCCCGAAGGTATACCCTAGCTGCACCCCCACACCCCAGGAAAACGTTGGGCTTCGCTTCCAGCCGTACAGAAATTCAGAAGATACCCGCAAGTAATCCCGTACGCTCAGCTCAGAGGAGGTATAGTCACCGCTCAGTTCTCCTTTCAACCGGAAAATGTACCAGTTTACGGCATTCACCGGCCGGATGATGGCGAGCTGGGCACCGAGTGTTTTCAGCCCTTTGTCTTCAATGTTATCATACAACTCGTAGCCGGTAGGGTACTGCTTGAACTTAAACTCCTCGCGCTCATAGTTGATACCAAGCAGCATTTTGAGGTGAGGACGGTTCCAGAATGGAATGTAGCCTTTCACCACCAAGCGGGCATTTTTCTCAGCCTGCGACTTGTAATCATTTAACCCCACGGCTTTACCATCCGACGATATGTTGAATCGAGGCATGCGCTCATAGTGGAAGATAAGGCCCTTGCTGGGGCCCATGCCAATCACAGAAGGCGTGGCAAATTCCTGAGCGGCGCCTACTTGGTCGGCGGCGGCGGTGTCGGTGGCAACAGGTGCTGGCGGTGGGTAAACTGGGGGCGTGGTAGGCGTTATCTGAGCTTGGGCAACTGCCACAGTACCCATTGCTACTGCAGTAGTTGCGAGGGGCTGCCGCAGTCGGCGCAAAAGAGGGAAGGATGGCGTCATACGACAGAAAACAAGACCGGGATAAAAGACGAAAAGACGTCAGGCTAGCCTTAACGTCTTTTCGAAAAAAAGGATGAGGTTGAGCAGCAATCGAAGAATGAAAGGTTCATTACCCTTTTTCTCCTCCGGTCTGCTACGGTGGTTAGAACAGGAAGTCGAAGCCCACGAACACCAGGTTTTCTTCACCTACCGAGTACGTGGCATTGATAACAGCCTGCTTCAGAATGTCGGCCCACACGCCACCACCTACGGCCGTATGGAAGGCCCGAATGCCATTGCGTGTATCGTATTGCGAGTACACCCGGGCGGCATCGGCCAGGCCCATGATACCGAACTTGCCGGGTACAAGGTAAGCGTTGAAGGTGAACAGCTGAATCCGTACCTCCGCATTGGCGTACACCGACGAGCGGCCGGCAAAGCGCGTGCGCCGGTAGCCGCGTAGGTTGGTGGTACCGCCCAGGGTATTAGCCTGGTAGAAGCGGTAGTCGCCTAGGTTACGATTGGCTCCAATGCGGCCTGCCCACGTTAGCTGGAAGGGGAAGTTTGGGGAGAGGTAGAAGCGGGCTTCGGTAGCCAAGCGGCCGTAGCTGAGCTTTTCTCCGTTGAGCTGGTAGTTGTACTCCGCCGAGTTGTAGAGACGCAAGCCAATGCGAGGGTTCTTCGGGGAAGAAGATGCGTCCAGATTCAAATAGGCTTTACCACCGAGGTAGCGGTTCAGGCCAAAATCGGAGCTGCGAATACCTACCGCAGCGTCGCTTACGCCATTGTTGTTCTCATCAAGGCCGCGTTCAATTTCGCTACCAATCTGGCTCCGGTCGATGCGCACTTGGTCGTACTGCGGACCAAAACCAAATTTTAAGAAGCTGAACACATCCTTTTCCAGCATAGGCGCCACATACAAGCGCGAGAAACGAATGCGGTACGTGTCGTTGATGTCGCGGGCACGGGTGTCTCTATCATCTGCTAGAATGTTACGCGTGTCGTTGCCCAGGCCAAAGTAGTTGTACAGCAGCTGCGGGCCGTACAGTTGGGCATTTACGCGCAGATCCAGCTTGCCAAATAAGTCTACAAAGTGCCCGAGGTAGCGCACATTGTAGGCGCTCTGCGAAGGCGAGTAGTTAGCGGCCAGGCTTTGCTCAGTGGCGTAGGGTGCCTTGCGGAAACCATACGTACGGTACACTACCCCGCCACCGAAGAAGAGGCGGTCATCAACATTGTACCCAAAGTAAGCCGTAGGGCCGAAGTAGTTAAGCGTGTAGTCCTTGCGGTCAGTGCGAGTGTGCACGTCATAACGGCTCACGTCGATACCGGGCTCTAAGCGTAGGCGTGCATCCTTACCTGCCGAGATAACGTTGCTGGTGTCGGCATCATAAATCTGCAGCTTATGGCTGATACCCGATACGCTGGAGCGGTTCGTGATGCTGTCCTTGTCGGTACCACCGATGAGGCGCACTTTCGGGCCGCTTTTCACGTCGCCTTTCAGCTCGTAAATGTCCTCGCCAGCAAAGCCGTAAAGACGAATCTCCTTGGTCACTTTGTTGTCGAAGGTGCGGTCAAAGAGGATTTTGGTTAGCTCGCCTTCCTTGTTGATTTTCTGCACCGTTACGTGCGTCTTGTTATCGGGCAGGCGCTCTACTACAAACTTCTCGCGCTTTTTGGAGCCTTTCACTTCCGTTACCTTGCTGAGTACTTCGTAGTAATCGGCGGCTACTTGGGGCAGCAGGTCACGGCGGTTTTTCAGCTTGGCAATAATTTCGGGGCCGTGCAGCTTGTAGATCTGCTCGGGCCACCGCTCCCGGAAAGCTTTCTCGATGATATCATCGGTAAGAGCGGCCTTCATTTCTTCGGCCTGCTTCACCCAATCTTCCTTGGTCACGGAAGAGAGGTACACCCGGTCGTTGCTGAGTGCCGTTAGGTTCAGGCCTCTCCAGTCGGCGTAGTCTTCGCCGAAGTTCTGAAAGTTGCGAATGGCCCACTTGCGCGAAGCCAGGTAGGGGAAAATACCGTCACCCTTGAAGAAGGCAATGTCACGGTCTTCTGGTACAGCCGTAAATTTCCGGTCGCCGTCCTTATCTTTTTTCTCGGCCCAGCGCCACTGGTCTTCGTGCCGGTCCCAGTCGCCAATCCACATGTCGAAGAGGCGGGAGCGAGCAAAGGCTTTTTCGTTGACGCGGTTGTCGTTGTCGTCGGTGATGCGCTCAAACACCTTATCAGTGCCCACTAGGTTCTTGGCGTTGCCCAACGACTCCACGTTGCTTTGGTCGTCCTTGGCATCTTCCTCAATAGCACCCGGCGTGTTGGCGAAGCGCGGCAAGTACTGGCCCAGCAAGGGGTCTTGCGGGATGTAGCGCAACTCAGGGTTGGTGTGCAGAATGCCGGCCGCCGTACCCAATGGGGGCAGCACCAGAGCACCATAAGGATGCTGCGCCGAAATCTGATCCTGCAAAATGTCGGCGGCGGCACCTTCGCGCAGAGCCTCGGGCAGTACCGCCGAAGGATCCTTGTTGAGGCTGCGAATGGTGAAGTTGCGCCCTTCTTCATTGCGCACTTTCAGAGAAGCGGTTTGCTTGCCCCCTCCAATTTTGTAAGGGGTAAGGCCGCCCTTCTCCGTGGCCAAGTCCAGCACCGGGAACTTCACGGGCGTAGCCCACTCTTCGCGGTAGTGCTTACCAAAAAACAGCTTGTGGATGCCGCTACGGTCGAGGTAGTTGGGGTTTACCGCTACCGTAACTGTGCTGTCGCGGAAGTTGGGGCGGTTGCCCACGAATCCGCTGCTGGTACTATCCTTGGCAGTAGCACCACTTTCCTGGGCGTAAAGTGCCGCGCGGAACACCCGGCGGCCTGTTTCGCCTTGGCCTTCCGGAATAAAGTATTCTACCCAAGCCTCGCCGTTATCGTAGTAGTTGACGCGAGCAAACCCCTTCTCTTTGTCGGAGAAAAGGGCGTCGCCCCCATTGCCGGGCTTCACGTGCTGAGTTTTGCAGCCCGAGCCGCTGACGATGTGGTTCAGGTTGCCTTCCTTGAAAAACTGCAGGTTATGCTCGTGACCTGCGGCGTACACCACGTTGGGATACTTCTGGAAAATTTCCAGCATGCCCTTCTTATACGCTTGGTAAAGCGGGTGGGCAATATCTTGACTTACGCCACCATACTTCCGTGCAAACGGGTAAATGCTACCAATGACGGGTAGTGGAATAAAGGCATATTTATAAACGATCGACAGCGGGAAGAAATGGTCACCCAAGGTGAAGTAGCCCCCGTGGATACCATCAGAAAACAGCGGGTGGTGCGCTACCACCATGATGTTCTTGCCTTTGTTGCGGGCAATAATATCCTCTAGCTGCACAAAGAAGTCCGTCTCATTGGCTACTCCGCAGCCACTGTTCGAGCCGTAAGGCCGTTCGCCGTTGGTTTGCAGAAACCACTGCGAGTTCACCCCAATCATTACCACATCATCCTGCAAGCGCACCTCAAACGGGCCGGGGCACGCGTCGCGCGGAATAAAGAAGTCGCCGGTGTACGCAAAGGCCGCCGAGTCCTTTGTCATGTAGTTTTCCACGAAGCGCTGCTGGCGGTTCACTTGGTCTACGCCGCCTCGTAAACCCTGCTTCCAGTCGTGATTGCCCGGAATCATGTATTTCTCGCCGGCGTAGTTGCGCAGAATATCGAGCTGGTCAGTGATGCGCCGCTCAGATTCTTTGCGGTCGTAGGCACCTTCCTCGGGCATACCATACTCGTAGATGTTGTCGCCGAGATAAATGGTTGTGCTCTTAGCTCCGGCCGCCATAATTTGCTTGCGCAGGTAGTTCAATGACGGCTCTCCCCCCTGCTCGCTCGCAATGGGCTTACCCACGTCACCAATCAGGAAAATGGTGTAGCGAATGCGCGAACTATCGGGCGGAGTAGTTGATTCCCACTTTTCGCCCCCGCTGCGATAATTGGGGCGCGTTGGATGGGGCGTTTGGACAGGCTTTTGTGCTAAGGCTGGGTGCAATGTGCCACCAGCTAACAGCAACATCAGGCCATAGGATGAAAAACGTCTTCTCATACAGAGAGGCAGAATACGAAAGAGCTTTGTACCGGCGGGGTTCCGCGAGCTATCAGAGAGCAGGTTATGAAAAATACGGTAAACTTACCGAGCGTACACAATGTTGCGGGAGCAAAAGAGGACGTGCCTGCCCTACGCAATTTCATCTGCTTCGGTTCAGTGCCTCCTCTGTAAAACCTGAACTGCTCAGTTGCGTTCTAATTCGAGCTGGACTTTTTGGCCCTGCTATTCTTTTATTTCCCGCCGCATGGAAACTCTCCCGACGTTCCCGCCCGCCAAAACGAAGGCGGAGATTATTAAGCAAGCCAAGGCCCACATTACGGCACTGTTCGAGGAAAAACTTCCTCCCGGATTGGTATACCATTCGCTCAAGCATACGGCTACCGTTGTGAAGGAAGCGCGCGCCCTGGGCGAAGCGGCTGGCCTTTCCGAAGCCGACCAGGAAGCCTTGGTGCTAGCCGCCTGGTTTCACGACGCTGGCTATGTAGACGTATACGACGGGCACGAGTACCGCAGCATGGAGCGGGCCGAGCAGTGGCTAAGCCAGCAGGGCTACCCCGCCGAGCGCATTGCCGTCATCAAAGACACGATTCGGGCCACGCACCGCAATGAGTCGCGCGATACGCCTTTGCAGCAGCTGCTTGTGGATGCCGACATGAGCAACCTGGGCCGCGAGGATTTTTTGGCTAATGCCGAGCTGCTCCGCGCCGAGTGGGAAACAATGCTGGGCAAGACCTACACCAATGTGGAGTGGGCCGAAAGCCAGCTTGATTTCTTAATCGGCTCAAAGTACTACACCGACGCCGCCAAAACCCGCTACGCCGAGCAGTACAAAGCCAACGTGCAGGACCAGCGCGATAAGCTAAAAAAGACCGAGAAAAAGAAAAAGAAGAAGAAAGAGGAGGCCGAAGGTACGTTTGCAGAGCCGAAGCGGGGTATCGAGACCATGTTCCGCACCATGTATAGCAACCACATGAAGCTCTCGGACATGGCCGACAAGAAGGCGAACATGATGATTTCGCTGAACGCGGTACTCATGTCCTTGATTATCACTTATTTCGGCGCCAAGCTAGGTGGTAAGTCGGCGGCACTGAGCAACGTAGGGCTCCTACGAAACCCGGTGGTATCCATTCCTATGAGCATTCTGCTTATCACGGCGCTGGGCTCGGTCGTAACGGCTATTCTGTGCGCCCAACCCGATGTGACCAGCTTCAAGTGGCTGAAGCGCAGCCCTCAAATTGCGACCAACCGCCGCGTGAACCTGCTGTTCTTCGGTAACTTCAGCAAGCTTAGTCTCGACAACTTCCAGGATGGCATGAATGAAATCATGCGCCAAAAAGATGCCCTGTACACCAATATGATTACGGACATCTACTACCTCGGCGACGTACTCACGCGCAAATACCGACTCCTGCGCCTGAGCTACACCATCTTCATGGTAGGCCTGATTTTGACGGCACTGTCCTTTGGTATCGTTCTGCTATACAAGTCGTAAGCAACTCACGGGGCAGTAAAAAAGAGCGGGCTACCAGGTGTTCCATAGGACAGAACACCTGGCAGCCCGCTCTTTCTTTAAGAGGTTGTTTACTTCTTCTCGCATACGGCCGCTAGCCCTTGTAAGGAGCGGCCTAAGAAGCGGTGCATGCGCCGAAGCTGCCCGAACCGGACGAGACGGTGGCGGCTGGCAATATGGCCGTAGCGGAACTCCAACGTAACCAGGCAGTGCTCCAGGTCAACGGTTTCGAGGTAACAAAAGAGCAGCGAATTAGGAAAAAGGCGGAAGTGCGAAATCTTCTCCACGTACTCTAAGCGGTCATCATCGTCTTGAAAGCGCTGCACCGCTTGAAAATCAATCTGCCCTCGGAATACATCCACCTTATAGCTTGTTCCGAGGCGACCTACCTTGGTCACATCGTAGTGCACGGCAGACGCACCTTCCATCCAGTGCGGCCGCAAGCGGAAGTTAGTCAGCACGCGCAACACGTAGGGGGCTGAGGCCCGGATGGCCCGCCGCACTTTTATGGCACACCCGCGGCTAGGCAAGGCGGGGTTGGCATCGGGGGAGTTTAGCAGCAGGCGCAAGGGCGAAAGGTGGGCGTAGCGGTAGCCGACCTCCCCGAGGTGCTCATAGAAGGTAGAGCCGTGGAGCAGGCGCGTCCAGGAAAAGCTCCGCGCCAAGTCCTCGGCCGACTGGGTTTGCACGTAACCATCCGACAGCAACACATACTCCGAGCCGGTCACGTTGTTTTTGAGTAGGCGGTGCACCACAATCACGTCGCGCCCCATTAGCTTGGTGTACTCCCGAATTTGGGCCACGCTCACGACTCCGTAGTGTACAATAATTTTGAGCGTGAGCATCTGTTCGGCCAGTACGGCGCCCAGTTCCGAGCCCGTGTCGCGCTCCACCAGGCGCAAGTAGTTCTGGAAGTCGAGGTAGATGCGGCGGCACTGTTGCACCAGTTCGCGCACCGTGGGCGGCGGCCCTAGGCGGTAGAATAGCACGGCGTCGCCCTGAATCTCGTTTACCTGCAAATCCAGAATGTTGGCTTCAATCAGAATTTCCAGCAGGTCGGCTACCAGATAAGGGGCCTGGGGGCTTTCAGATTCCTCAATAAAGCGCGTAAAGCCGCTTATGTCCGGAATGAACAGCAAGGCCGGCACCATGCCCGTATCGTCCGTTTCGGGTAGGCGCGGGCGGTTAGCCCCAGCGGATCGGCGGGCGGCGCGCATTTCATCCAGCAAGCCCATGTAGCGAGGGGAGAGGGAATGGGAAGAACAATGAAAATCAGGACCGAAAGGTACACTACCCCCACGTACGGGGAAAGCGCTAATTTGGGCAACCGAGGCTTTCCCCGTAGCTTTGCCAAATCTATAGTCCTACTTGGCTGCGTAGTTCAACGGATAGAATAAGGGTTTCCTAAACTTTAGATGTGGGTTCGATTCCCGCCGCGGCTACTACATCACGAAAGAAACCGACAGCGGGAGTTGGATAAGAGGCCTAGCAAGGCCTGTTTATCCAACTCCCGCTGTCGGTTCTGAGCAGCAAAGTGCCGGGCGCTTAGTCAATAAGCCCTTGACTCATAGCGTAGCGAATGAGAGCGGCCGTGTTCTTGGCTTGGGTTTTCTCGATGATGTTTTGGCGGTGGGTTTCAATTGTGCGCTTGCTAGTGAACAGCTTATCGGCTATTTCCGCGTTCGTGAGTCCTTCGCCAATCAGGCGTAGCACTTCCATCTCTCGGCCCGACAGCTCCCCTACTTTGCGGCCAATGATTCCCGCTGTTTCGGGCGTGCCGCGCTGCACTACCTTATTGAGCATGTCGAGCCCAATCTCCGACGACAGGAAAGGCCGCCCCGAGGCTACTACCCGGATGCCGTAAATGATTTCGCTGCTGTCTGCATTTTTGAGTACGTAGCCCAGGGCACCGGCTTGCAGCATTTGGTGCACGTAGTTTTCGTGGTTGAGCATGGACAGAGCCAGCACGCGCACCGTAGGAAACTGCTCCCGCAGAATAGCCATGGTAGCAAAGCCGTCTAGCACGGGCATGTTGATGTCCATCAACACCACGTCGGTGGGGGTAGACTCCAGCAACTCTAGCAAGGCCTGCCCATTGCCGGCTTCTCCACTTACTTCAATTCCGGGCTCATCCGAAAGTAATGCTCGAATTCCATTCCGCAGAATGGCATGATCATCAGCCAGAAGTACTCGAATCATAAAGTGAGGTCTAAAACCAGACACATATCTAACTCATACCCCAGGTACAAAAGACCTAAGAGATTCAGGTAGGGTCGTAAGGTAGTACGTAATTATTCGGGACCGGATATATCCATTTTTTCAGATGGAGCCCGTCTTGAGTTGGCATTATGCTCTTACTGACGAGCTTATCACGTCGGCGGCAGTGCTCAAATGCGCGCATAGGTACACAAAATGTCGGTATAGGTTGCGTAACCCCTCCCACTAAGTGGCAGCACCCGTCTGGTGTTTTTTGCTTCTATGCACGCTGAAACCTTGATTACCAGACCAGTATTTACCCGACATTGGACAGGATTTTTCCTGGCCAAAACCCGTACTTACACTGTTTTTAATCGTACTCAGGACTCATACATTTACAGTTTTCCGACCTGTTCTTCACTCCAGCCCCACCATGGAAGTGTACCGCGAAATCCTACCCCAGAGCTACCTGCTCATCCTAACCGATACCGACCCTACCGATGCTGGGGCCCCTGCCGCCTCCCTGGCTTATGCCCTGCGCCGGGCCAGCCGTAGCGGCAAATCCAGCATTTGGGTTGATTGTAGCCACCTGCGCCGTTTGCCACTCTCGGCATTGCGCATACTGCTGCGCTACTACCGCCGTCTACAACAGCGCAACGTGTCCTTGGTACTATGCCACGTGGGTACGGCTGCCCATCAGCTGGCGGCTAAGCTCCCCACCGCAGCCTTTCCGGCGGTATTGCCATCCTTGCTTGATGCGGAGCGCTACTGCAACCGCCGGCAGTCGGCCGTACCGCTGGCAGCCTGAACGCAGCTAGCCTACAGTAGCCCCGCCAACCCACTAATGGTGAGGGCCACAACGGCCGTATTGAACCCAAACGATAACAGCCCATGGAGCAGGCACAGCCGCCGAATACGGCGGCCGGAAATGCTCACATCGGCTGTTTGAGCCGTCATGCCTATCACAAACGAGAAGTAGGCGAAGTCAAGGTAGTCGGGTTCCGGCTCGTTACCTGGAAACTCTAGTCCGCCTACCGAGTGGCCGGCCGCTACCCCATAAAACAGATGCGCGTATCGCAACGTGAACAGCGTGTGCACCAACAGCCACGCCGTAGCTACGCCAGCAATACTTGCTAGCACGTGCGGCCATAGCAATGGGTCGGCAGTTTGGCGCATGGAGGCCAGCAGCACAACTACTGCAACCAAGCTCGCCCCGGCAGCCACCAGCACGAAGCCAAACGAGGCGACGCGGCCCGGATCTTCGCGGGTAGCGACGCGCCGAATGTCATGCACATCGGCGGTAAGGATGATGGCCCAGGTAAGCAGTAGCGTGCTCAGCGCAAACCCGTCCCACGCTACTAATAAGCGCAGGAGCAGGGGCCAGGAGCTAGGTATTAACGCGTAGAGCAAGGCCGCCGGTAGTACGCCCAACGCTAATCGTTGCCAGGCTGGCAACTCTGCCACTCGGCGCATAAGGAACCCATCAGGAGTAGAGGAAGAAGCCGCCAAGGTGCCGGGAAAATAGGAAAACGAGTGTACGGTTTAGCTTCGTCTACGGATATTGGCTTGCAGATGCGCTTGCGCTACTTGTTGCTCCGCAAAAGCACCAACCTATACTACTTGCAACAAACCAGGCCTCAAGTTGCTTACGGGGCCTACTACTCTCCTGGGCACTGCAAACGCAGCTAACTAGCTCGCCAGCAAGAAAAGACCAGCAGAACATGCACAGGAACGATTAAGCTACAGTGAGAAGCTTGGGCAAACTATTAGGGTAGAGGCAGGCATACGGGCATGTGTTTCCATATCGCCCCGAAGACCGTACCTTGGAGCCCTCACTGCCTTTTATTTGCATGAACCCTGCTC
The DNA here is from genome assembly GCF_000961955.2 of Hymenobacter sp. AT01-02. Classification (NCBI taxonomy): domain Bacteria; kingdom Pseudomonadati; phylum Bacteroidota; class Cytophagia; order Cytophagales; family Hymenobacteraceae; genus Hymenobacter; species Hymenobacter sp. AT01-02. The sequence goes on along the minus strand of NZ_JZIR02000028.1, from coordinate 47,153 downwards.
CCTTATCCGGCCTCTACGCTCCCTCCCTTAGCTTACTCACCGACCTCTACCAGGTTACTATGGCCTACGGCTACTGGCAACAGGGGCTGCAAGACCGAGAAGCGGTATTCCATCTGTACTTCCGCAAGGCGCCCTTTGGCGGCGGCTACGCCGTAGCAGCGGGCCTAGCCTACGCCGTTGACTTGCTCGAGAATCTTCGTTTCTCGGACGACGACCTTGCGTATTTAGGGAGCCTGAAGAGTGCCACCGGAGGAGCTATGTTTCCCCAGGCCTTTCTCGACTACCTACGCGACCTGAAGTTCACCTGTGATGTAGATGCAGTAGCGGAAGGCACCGTTGTATTTGGCAACGAACCCCTGCTACGGGTACAAGGCCCCCTACTACAGGCGCAGTTGGTAGAAACCGCGCTGCTCACGCTCGTTAATTTTCAGACGCTGATAGCCACCAAGCATCGCGCATTCGCGAAGCCGCAGGCTCCGACACGGTGCTAGAATTTGGACTGCGCCGTGCCCAGGGCGTTGATGGGGGATTGTCGGCGAGCCGGGCTGCTTACTTGGGCGGGGTTGATGCTACCTCGAACGTCTTGGCCGGTCAGCGCTTCAACATTCCTGTGAAAGGCACCCACGCCCACAGTTGGGTAATGGCCTTTGAGGATGAGCCTACCGCGTTTGCTGCCTATGCCAACGCCTTCCCCGACGATTCTGTGTTCTTGGTGGATACCTACGATACTCTGGAAGGCGTGCGCCATGCCATTAGCGTAGCCCGCGAAATGCGCGCTAACGGTCACGAGTTGGGCGGTATTCGCCTCGACTCCGGCGACCTTGCTTACCTCAGCCGCGAGGCGCGGGCCTTGCTCAATGAAGCTGGGTTTGAGAAGGTTCGCATCGTAGCCAGCAACGACTTAGAGGAGAACCTTATCACCAGCCTTAAGCTACAAGGTGCCCGCATCGACACCTGGGGCATTGGTACCCAACTCGTGACGGCCTACGACCAGCCTGCTCTGGGAGGTGTGTATAAGCTGGCGGCCCTGCGCAAACCCGATGATTCGGGCTGGGACTTCACCATCAAACTATCTGAGCAGCTAGCCAAAACCAGCATCCCCGGCATCTTGCAGGTACGCCGTTATGAAAGTGAGAAGGGCCAACCCCGCGCCGACATGCTCTATAACGTAGCCGAGCCCCTACCCGAGCGCCTTACCATCATCGACCCCCTCGACGCTACCCGCCGCCGCTCGGTGCGCCCCGAAGCAGCCTACCGGGAATTGCTGGAACCCATTTTCCGCCGCGGCAAGCTAGTACATCAACTGCCTACTCTAGAGGAAAGCCGCGCCCGCGCCCACCGCGAGGTCCTCAGCCTCGACCCCAGCATCCGCCGCTTCTTAAACCCGCACGTGTATCCCGTAGGCTTAGAAGAAAGTCTCAATACCTTCCGCACCAGCCTAATTCTGGAGAAACGCCCGCTGCGGCCAGCTTAGGGTATCAGTATTCACGAAGGCCTGACTGTTATAACAGTCAGGCCTTCGCACTTTTCAATAATTCCCTTGCCAGCCCGTTTCCTCCAAATCTATTTTCAACTGGCTAATTCTTGCTTCCAGCTGCCGCTTTTCTTGCAGATACTGTTTCACTTCCAACACTCCGGCACTACGTTGTTCCAGTAGTGCTTCCAATTGGCGACGGAGTCGCCGCAAGCTCGCGGCTTTTTGGCGCAAAGCGAAGTCAGCCGCCTTTATTTCTCGCACTTCTGCTGACTCTACCGAGGAAGGGTCAGGTACTGTACTAAAGCTGGGAAGCCCCCGTTCTTCAGGTAACACCTGCTGCCCAGTTTGCTGGGTTGGAGCGCGCCGAACAATCTGTCGGAAGGCGGGGGCTGTAATCACGATGTTTCCCTGGTGCGTTTGGATATGCCACTTAGTTTCACCAGTTGCTGAGACTCGACGACTTATATCCTCTATTTCTATCTCTTTACTTAGCCTAATGTCTATATCCATAGACACAAATGATGGCTCGGGAAATACGAGTGTAGCTGGAGCCACTACGAATGAGAAGAAATCGTCTTTATCCAACTGAATCCACTCAAATATGTAGTCAATATCGAAGCTGATATCCTTACCAAATTGTACGGCATATATGCGAGCATCATGCCAGCTCATTTGTTCAAAATCATTCTCTGTCCAAACCCACTTTTCCAACGGATAAGACATAGACATACTACGCTGATCCAAACTTCTTCCAAAGCTTAGGCAGCAACTTCGGCAACTGGCTTTCAGTCCAATCTTCGCCCTTAGTGAACGAATCCGAATCATAATCCAGTCCGCGGGAAGCCGCTATTTCCCTAGGGAAGGTTTCGTCTTCCTCTTCTTTGCCAGTGCGCTTTTGAAAAGCCGTAGTTGCAACTGATAGAAGCTCCTCAAAGTCTTGGTATGGGGCATCAAGGACGGCTGCCAGCGTGTCGGGCTTATCCAGTGCGGCTTTGAAAACGCTTTCCCCTTGCCCAACCAGCCAGCACCGAAAATACAAATAGCTGTCGTCGGACACGTAGCCGTCGAGGATCTTTTGAGCAGCCATAATACCAAAGTCATCGGCCTCAATTAGGCACTCGCACAGAAGGCACTCAAAATCAATTATCTCTTCGGGCGCGTACTTCTCCAGGCTGCTGATTAGCTCTTTCTCCTGCAGTCCCTGGTCGCCACCCGAAGCCTTTTTGGCTGAATCTATCAATTGCCAGAATTCTTTCTTATCCATTGTGCGTGCTACTAGTGTAGAGCTAAATAAGGCAAAACTCTGCACTCCTCCGACTAAAGCCTGTACCTGCTAGGCCTATAGCAGTAGCTACTTTTGCTCCGTATTCGTTGTACTAGCAACTCACCTGCCGCCGGCCGCTCTCCTAGGCCGCCACTGCGGCCCCAACAATTATAAGCATGTCAACCTTGAAGTTTAAGACCAGCATCAACTGTGGCAACTGCGTGCGCGCCGTTACGCCCTTCCTCGACGCCGAAGCCAGCGTAGAAAAGTGGAACGTGGACACAAATAGCCCCGATAAGATTCTCACGGTGGAAGGCGAGAACCCTATTCCCGAGCTGATTATGAAATCTGTGGCTCAGGCAGGATTCGACATTGAGCCAGCGTGACCTGCGCCGGCTCTAGTAAAAGCAGAGGCCTCCCTGAATTCTCAGGGAGGCCTCTGCTTTTATTGGCTTGAATTATCACCTGTCATACGCTCGATCAAGAAATCGTCCCAGGTTTTGTACAGCTGCGTGTAAGGCCAATTGTTCTGCCTTCGCGTTTGCCATTCCACGTCAGATGCACTAATGCGTACTCGTACTCAGTATCGAATAGCTGAAACAGTACATCGTCGTTTGCGGCGCTTTTGCCTACGGCTAAAGTCCTGACGCCTTCTAGCAGATGACCAGCACCTATTTCCTTGCGCAGTTCTGCTTCGAAGGCTGGGCCGTCAGGTGGTGGCAACTCAAACCAAGGCTCTAGCCACCTTTGTACCAGCTGGCTTGGGCTCCTTCTATTCGTAGCTCAACTCGCCCGCCCCTACCTTCAGCCGGATGCCCGGCTCGGCGGTGATGCGGCCAGCTACTTGCGCTTCGTAGCCCTGAGCTTGCAGGTGAGCAGCCACGGCTTCGGCCTGCGCTTCGTCGGTGACGAGAAGCATGCCGTTCCCCATATTCCAGTAGAGGTAAGCATCGGCGGGGGTAATACCGGCCAGCTCCGTGAGCTTCTGCATAGCGGGCAAGGGCTCAAACACGTTGGTTAGCTCGGCGCCCACGCCGTTTTTAAGCACACGCTTGAAGTTATCAGCAATACCGCCGCCGGTGATGTGAGCGGCAGCATAGAGCGGCAAGCCAGCATCCAGCACTCGCGCCACGCCGGGCGAGTAAATAAGCGAAGGTGCCAGCAGCACTTCACCCCAGGTATGACCAGCGTTGCCATGAGGCGTAGCATCTAGACCATCGTAAGGGGCCGAGTGCCAATTGTCGCCGAATAGGTTTTGCAACGTACGGCGCGCCAGCGAGAAACCGTTGGAGCGGAAGCTAGGCGAGCGGAGTGCTACTACCGCTTGGCCAGCTTGCACGCCTGCCCCGCTTAAGGGGCGCTCTAGGCTGGGGTGGAGGCTACCGATGGCCGTGGAGCACCAGTTGAAGTTCATTTTAGCGCCCGGCCAGCCGCCAATTCGGTTGCCCAGCTCGGCAATTTCTCCGCCCGTAATGGCTACTTCCGCGAAGTTGCAGGCATCGTGCAGGCCGCGCATCATCTCGTCAATCACCTCGTAGTCGAGGGTATTCACGTCGATGATGTTGCTGAGGTTGGTGGGTACAAAACCGCCGACGATGAGGTCGTCAGCCGTCATAGCTACTAGGTCGTAGCCCAGCGTATCAAACTTTCCTACCCGCTCTGCTACCTCAATCTTGGTCCCAATGCCATCCGAGGAAATACCTAGGCGGGCGTTACCGAAGCGAATTTCGTTGGCAAAACCGCCGTCGAGGTCCTGGGCTGCCTCGCCGGGCTTACCGGCGCGGTTGGCAAAGGTCTTCTTCGACCAAGCGTAAGCATTGCGGGAGCATTCGTTGCCGAGGTCGATGTCGTAGCCGGCGGGTTTCTGAGAAGATGACATATGAAACGCTAGGGTTAGGCAAGCTAAAAGCTAGCTCCCCTTCTCAGCAGAAGAGGAGCTAGGGGTGGTTAATGTGTTCTAGAACAAGGACTAGAACTAGTCTCTAAAGGATGTTCAACGATTAGTCAACCACCCCTAGTCCCTCCTCCGCTGGGGAGGGGAACTAGCCTTCTAACTTAGTTCTAGACCGTTCTGCATCGGGTTAATGTTCCGTTGGCTCGGGAGCCTTAGCACTCACGGACGGCACCGTGTTGGCGTCGCCTTTTTTGTCGCCACGGTGGCTCTGGCGTTCCTCTTGAATGTGGCGCAGATACTTGGTTACGTCGCCGGTAGGGTACTTGCCCGTGAAGCAAGCAAAGCAGCTGCCGCCGTGGCCCCGATCTTCAGAGAACAGCTCTTGCAAATCCTCTATTGATTGATAGATCACCTTGTCGGCCTCAATGTAGCGGCAGATTTCCTCCTCTGTGTAATTGGCGGCAATCAGCTCGGTGCTCATGGCCATATCAATGCCATAGATGCACGGCGAAATGATGGGTGGCGCGCTGCTGATGAAGTACACCTCCGCTGCTCCCGCCTCGCGCAGAATACGCACAATGCGGCGGGAGGTAGTGCCCCGCACGATGCTGTCATCCACCACGGCAATCTTCTTGCCCGCTACAAACTCCCGGATGGGGTTCAGCTTCTTCTTCACGATGTCCTCGCGGCCGGCCTGGCTGCTCACAATAAAGGAACGGCCCATGTGGTTGTTCTTCACCATGGCCCGGCGATAGGGCACCCCAATGGCTTCGGCTAAGCCAGAAGCCGAGAAGTATCCCGAAGACGGCACGTCAATCACCATATCGGGCTGAATACCCGAGGCAATGACTTTCTTCGCCAGCATCTTACCCAGGCGCACCCGCTCCCGGGCTACTAGGCGGCCGTGGATGGTAGAGTCTTCGCGAGCAAAGTAAATGTGCTCGAACACGCAAAACGCCTTGGGCTGCGCGTAGGGGTTCTTGTAGTGAACCTTGAAGTCTTTGTCGATGAAGATGGCCTGACCGGGGCCTACGTTCTTAATGAACTCAAACCCGAGGTAGTCGAAGCAGGTGCTTTCGGAGGCGAAAGCGTAGATGGGCCCGTTTTCGGTTTCGCGGCGGCCCAGCACCAGCGGCCGGATGCCCAGCGGGTCGTTGAACGCCAGCAGACCATGCCCGGCAATAACGGTGATGGTAGCATAGGCCCCTTTCACCAGCTCCTGAGTCGTCTCTACAGCGTCGAAGATGTCGATAACCGAGAGGTTGTCGAGGTTCTTTAGGCGAAGCTCCGAAGCAAACGTATACATGATCAGCTCCAAGTCGTTGCTGGTCTTGGGCAGCACGTGGTACTTCTCGTGCAGACGCTTGGCGGCCGAGCGGAAGTTGATCACGTTGCCGTTGTGCACCATGGCCAGCCCAAAGGGGTAGCTGGTGGTAAACGGCTGCGCCAGCTCCGCATCGTTGGAGCCCTGGGTGGTGTAGCGGGCGTGGCCGATACCAATGTTGCCCTTCAGCTTCTTGAGCCGCTTAGGACGAAACACGTCGGAAATCAGACCATTGCCTTTGCAAAGGTGAAAGTTATCGTCGAAGGTGGCTATGCCGGCCGCGTCCTGGCCGCGGTGTTGCAACGCGGTAAGACCGAATACGATGTCGTGGGCAACGTCATCGGGGCCGTAAAAACCTACAATTCCGCACATGGGAAGTATCGAGAAGGGGTAACGGGCAGTGAAAACCCGCTACCGGGATGGTAAGTGTAACACCAACGGGACGTTGGTGCATCGGGAGGTGAGGTGGACAATAGACCTAGCCTCCGGTTGCTTCCCCTTGCGGAGAAGAACCAGCAGAGAAAGGCAGCAGAGGTTCGGGGGTGGTAGGTGAAACAACTGCCGTAGCAGCCATTTCGGAGGTCGTGGTGGGTAGCTCCCCTCGAATAAGGCGGGCTAACGTATCGGCGTATAAAAAGTGCTCCACGGCTAAGCCGCGGCGCTCTACTTCGCCTAGGGTGTCAGCGCCCTGTAGGTCAACGGGGTGCTGCGCAAGAATAGGTCCAGTGTCTAGGCCCTCATCAACCAAATGCACGGTGATTTTGGTTTCCGACAACTGATTTTCGAAAGCCCACTCATACGCGTGTAGGCCCTGGTGCTGATGCGTATCGGCGGGATGAATGTTGAGGATGCGCCCGGCAAACGCCCGAATGAACGTGGGCGACAGGATGCGCATGTAGCCGGCCAGCACCACGTAGTCGGGCTGATAGTGGCCCAGCACCTCTACCACCTCGGCGTCGAACTCCACTCGCTTGCGGCCCTGGCTGCTGAGGCTGGCAGTAGGGCAGCCCATGGCCGCTGCGGTTTCTAGACCAGGGGCATCAGGCTTGTTGCTGAACACCACGGCTACTTCAGCCAGGTTCTGCAGTACGCCGTGTTGCACAGCCTGCACCAGGGCTACCATGTTGGAGCCCCGGCCCGACAGCAAAATGGCCAGGCGCTGTTTGCGGATGCTATAATTACCAGTTTCCTGCAAGGGTCGGTTCCGGCCGCTGGCCGATATCGGTACGGATGTACACATCCTTAAATTTAACTCTTTCTGCTTCCCGATACACGTGATTCACAGCATCTTCCAGCTCATTACCGTGGCCTACAAGCACCATTACCCGCCCACCGCTGGTAAGAATTTCACCGTCCTGCTGGCGGGTAGCGCCGTGGAAGGCCAAAATGCTCGGATGCAGTTGGTCTAGGCCAGTAATTGGAAAGCCCGTCGGGAACTGGGCAGCGGGGTAGCCACCCGAAGCCAGTACCACGCCCACATAGTACCCACGGCGCTGGTGCACCACTGTTTGCTGAAGTGTACCATCCAGAGTGGCCTCAATGAGTTCTAGCAGGCTGCTCTCCAGGGCGGGCAGGAGCACTTCTGCTTCTGGGTCGCCGAGGCGCACGTTGTATTCCAGCAGCTTCGGGCCCTGGGGTGTGAGCATGATGCCGAAGTATAGGAAGCCCTTGAAATCGAACTGCTCGTTCTGCAGGCCTAGCAAGGTGGGGTCCACGATGCTGGTGCGGATGGCGGCAAGCACGTTGTCGTCGGCGAAGGGCACGGGGCAGTAGGCACCCATACCGCCGGTGTTGGGTCCTTGGTCGCCGGCTAGCAGCTGCTTGTGGTCCTGCGACGGGGCCAGCAGCCGCACGCGGTTGCCATCCGTGATGCCAATGATGCTCACCTCGGGGCCACTCAGCTTTTCTTCCAGCAGGAAGCTAAACCAGCCGGTGTGTTGCTGCTGCAAATCGTCTAAGGCGGCTTGAGCCTCCTCAATGGAAGAGCACACGTACACGCCTTTGCCGGCCGCTAGGCCATCATACTTCACTACTACTTGTCCATCCAGCTCCGTGGCCTTAGCGCGGGCCTCCTCCAGCTTGTCGCTGCGGTACTGCCACGACATGGCCGTTGCTACTCCATGCCGCCGCATGAAGTCTTTGCTCCACACTTTGGAGCTTTCCAACGTCGCGCCGGCCCGGCTGGGGCCAAACACGCGAATATCAGAACCGGCGAAATAGTCCGTAACACCCGCCGCTAGTGGGGCCTCTGGCCCTACCACAATGAGCTTCACCCCATTGGCTTCGCAGAAGCTCTGGATGGCTGGGAAATCAGTGGCACTGATTTCGGGGTGGCTGTTCGGGATGCCGCCGTTGCCGGGCAGTACGTGCACCGTGGCACCGTCGCGGGTCAGCTTCCACGCCATGGCGTGTTCACGGGCTCCGCCGCCGAGAAGTACTATGGTTTTATTGCTGTTGCTCAAAGGAATAGGTAGTTAGGCGTGCGTTGCGTCTAGCTGATGTCGTCGATGGAAATAATCAGCCCATCAGCGAACTGAAAAACGGACTTACCCTGCAGTTGTAGTGTGTCACCGGCTTCCAGGCCATTAGGAAAGTCAATAGCAGCAACAGCGGTATAGTCTAGCGACACTTCCACGTGGTTGTCAGCTACTTGCCAATTCGTGACGCGCTGCTCACGCTGGGAGAAGTATTGCAACGCTTGTTGGGCCTGCTGGCGAAAGGCTTCCTTACCAGTCAAGGTTAGGTTTACTTCGCCGTTGGAGACATTGCGGAACACCACATCCTCGTGCAGATAGCGCAGCATGCCGTCCACATCAAATCGGTTGTACGCTTCGATGTAGTCCTGCACTAGTTGCTTCTGTTTCGCGACGTCCATTGGCTTTTTCTTACAGTGCCCGCAGCTTAGCGTTATCGGGGGTGTATTACCGTGAGGTTAGTGTTGCCGAGGGCATGATCATCGACGAGTTTAGGCATCTTTCATGATACCAGCCTGTACCAGGTTGCCTATGAGGCGGGCCTGTACGTCACCGCCGGTGGTGGTTTCGGTGGCGGTGGGCAGCGGGGCACCCGTGATACGCTCGTAGATATCGAGGTAGCGGCGGGTGGCTTCGGCGGAAACTTCGGGGGTGAGGGCGCGGGGGTACTGGCCGTCCTGCTTGTTGGCAATCAGCCATTGGCGCACATACTCCTTATCTATCTGCTCCACGGCCTCGGGGTTCTTGGCGTAGTCCTCGGCGCTCCAAAACCGCGACGAATCGGGCGTATGTATTTCGTCAATCAGGATCAGTTCCCCATCCAGTAGGCCAAACTCATACTTGGTGTCCACCAGGATGATGCCGCGCTCGGCCATCCACTGCGAAGCGAAGTTGAACAGCTCCAGCGACTTCACCCGCATCTTCTCGTACAGCTCCGCCGACACCCAGCCTTCCGACACCAAGTTCTCGGGCGTGATTTCGCGGTCCGACTCCTCCTTGGTAGTTGGCGTTACAATGGGCTCGGGGAACTGCTGGTGCTTGGTCAGGCCATCTGGCACCGTTACGCCCGAGAAGGTACGCTGGCCATTCTGGTAGCCGCGCAGCATAGACCCCGTGAGGTAGTTACGCACCACCATCTCCACCCGAATCGGCTCGGCTTCCTTCGCCAGCGTCACGTTCGGGTCGAGCAGTGAAATCACGTGGTTCGGGATGATATGCTGGGTTTTGTCGAACCAGAAAGCAGCCAGCCCGTTCAGCACTGCCCCTTTATGGGCCACCGGCGTTTCCAGCACCGAGTCGAAGGCCGACAGCCGGTCGGTTACCACGATGAGACGCTCACCGGAAGGGGCACGGTATGAGTCGCGGACTTTGCCGCGGTGCAGGAGTTCGAGCTGGGGGGTATCGAAGTGGTTGAGGGTGTTCATACGACGAGTTAGCAGCCGGCACTAGGTCAGCGCAATACGGAGGTGTCTAGGATGAAAACTGGCTGGCTTCCTGCGGAACGGCGGCAGCTTGGCTCTGCACATGCTCCACAATGTTGCGGAACAGGCGTAGGCCATCCCCTTCCTCGCTCAGACCGGGGTTCTGGCGCTTGCGTCGGGCCCAGTCGGGGTGGTTATAGAGGGACAGGAAGGCCTCGGGGTGCGGCATCAACCCGAATACCTGCCCGGTAGTGTCGGTCAGGCCGGCACAGTTCAGGTCGGCGCCGTTGGGGTTATGCGGGTACACGTCCGTCGGCGAGCCGTCGTAATCAGTGTAGGCCAGACAATTCAGGGCGCGGGCTTCGATTTCAGCCAGGGTTTCTTCACCCTTGATAATCAGGCGGCCTTCGCCGTGGCGCACGGGCACTTCCATGCTGTCGATGCCTTTCAGGAAGGGCGAGTTCGACTTAGGATTGACTTTCAAGCGTACCCACCGGTCTTCGTAGCGGCCCGAGGCGTTGTGCGTCAGGGTTACTTCCGGCGTTACGTTCCCGCTCAGGTTGGGGAGCAGGCCTAGCTTCACCAGCACCTGGAAGCCGTTGCAGATGCCCATTACGAACTTGCCGTTGGCAATGAACTGCTTGATATCATCGAGCAGGGTGCGGCCCTCAGCATTCTTGCGGTAGCGCAGCTTGTTGGCCAACACCACGCCCGAGCCCAGGTCGTCGCCGAAGCTGAAGCCACCGGGGAAGTTCAGGATGTCGTAGTCGTGGATGCTGACGTGGCCGTGCAGCACCTGGTTCAGGTGCACGATGGTTGGCTCGGCGCCGGCTAGCTTGTAGGCAGCGGCAAACTCCTCTTCGCAGTTGATACCGAAGCCCGTCAGGATGAGGGCGCGGACTGGTTGCTGGGCAGCAGCGCCCTCGGCTAAGTGGCCTAGGGGCTCAGTGGATTCGTGACCGGCGTCCACGCTCTTGAAGCCGAGCACGTGCAGGCTGCCGTCCGCATCGGTGATGGGGGCGGTATGGTCGTGCTGCGGGCGCGGAGGCGTGTTCAGGTCCGGCAGTTTGGGTTGTTCTTCCATTAGGATTGCGCCGCTTCGTGCTGGCCGAAGCCGATAAGTCGATTAACTGGGCCATTTGTCCACTCGTGACGCAGGGCCGCCGTGCTGGCCGAAAGTACCGTCTGGCCGCCGTGGCGCACCGTGAGCTGGCCGTCCTGCGTTACCACGCCGAGGCGGGTTGCGCGGGTGCCGAAGTGCTGCTCGAACGCCACCACATCCTCTGGAGCCACCGTGGCCACGAAGCGGGAGTGCGACTCCGAGAACAGCTGCGCCGACAGGCCTAGGCCAGTAGCAGGCAGCTCAACATCAGCACCAAAGCCATGGCCAAACGTGGCTTCCGCTAGGCCAACGGCCAAGCCACCATCCGACAGGTCGTGGCAAGATTGGATGAGGCCTTTCTCGTTGGCCTCGCCCATCAGGGTGTAGAGGGCCTTAGCCTCTTCGAACCGAACTTTGGGCACGTTGGCGCCTAGCTCACCGAAGAGCTGGTAGAACTCCGAGCCGCCTAGCTCGTCGTAGGTTTCGCCCAGCAGGTACACCACGTCGTCGGCTTGCTTGAAGTCGGAAGTGATGGTGCGGCGGACATCCTCGATTTTAGCGGTCATCGAATACAGAACCGTCGGCGGAACGGAAATCTTCACGCCATCGGCCTTGAAGTCGTTCTTCATCGAGTCCTTACCCGAAGTGAGCGGGATGCAGTAGGCCGCCGTAGCATCGCGCAGGGCCTGGCACATGCGCACCAGCTTGGCCAGCTTAAGCTTGCCATCAGGGTTGGTGGCGGGGTCGTACACCGAGTCGGGTACGCAGAAGTTGTCGTTGACGGACCAGAAGTTGCCGTCGCCATAGCTTAGGTTGGGCAGCTTCCCTCCTACCGCTACAATCTGGCGTACAGCCTCGTCGAAGGCTCCAGCCGACATATGGTAGGCGTCCAGGTCGCCGAAGCGAGGCAGGATACCATTGCTTACGGCCACGCCTTCCCAGCTCTCAAAGTTGAAGCGCACCACAGCGGCATCCTGCGGAGCCTGGCCGGTAGCGCCCATCAGCGGCTTGATAATCGTGCGGCCTTTCACCTCATGGTCGTACTGCCGAATCACGGACTCGCGGGAGCAGATGTTAAGGCTACCCAGCAGGCGGCTCAGCACGTCGGTATAGTCAAGGTCGGCAGCTAGCGCCGGCTCCTGGGCCGTAGGCTGGCTCCACTCGGCTTCCAGCACTTTGCGCGGTACGCCGTTGTGCAGGAACTCCATGTTGATGCGGGCCACCGACTCGCCGTCGAAGCGCACGTCGAGGCTGCCATCGGCAGTGAAGTAGCCGATGTCGGTCAGTTCCACTTCCATCTCCTGGCCTAGGGCCATCAATTCATCCATCTTCGCGGGCTCCACAGCCAGCGAGAAACGCTCCTGCGACTCCGACACGAAGATTTCCCAAGGGCGCAGGCCAGGATATTTCAGAGGCACTTTCTCCAACTCTACCACGGCTCCGCCGCTGATGGTAGCTAGCTCCCCAATGCTAGAAGACAAGCCACCCGCACCGTTGTCGGTGCTACACTTGATAAGGCCCCGGCGGGTAGCAGGATCAGGAAGTCCATGGCCAGCTTTTGCGTAATGGGCGAGCCAATCTGCACGGCCGTGGCGGGCGAGGTTTCGTCTAGCTCAATGCTGGAGAACGTGGCACCGTGGATGCCGTCTTTACCCACCCGGCCACCGGCATGATGATGCGGTCCTGGGCGTCAATGTTCTTTTCCCACGAGTCGAGGCCGGCCAACTGCATGGGCATTACGGCGCCGGTACCGCAGTACACTAGCGGCTTACCAGCGTATCGGTCATCGAACACAATGGCTCCGTTCACCGTCGGTACGCCCGACTTGTTGCCGCCATCCTCAATGCCCTTGCGCACGCCTTCAAAAATGCGGCGAGGGTGGAGCTGGTTACTCAGCAACGTGCCCGAAAACTCGGGGTTGCCAAAGCAGAGTACGTTGGTGTTGAACAGCAGCCGCGCGCCCCCAATGCCGGTAGCCAGCGGGTCACGGTTGTTGCCCAGAATGCCGGTAATAGCTCCGCCGTAGGGGTCAATGGCAGAGGGCGAATTGTGGGTTTCCACCTTCCACACGAATAACGACTCGGGGTTGATGCGCACGGCACCGGCATTGTCGCTGAACACCTTAATCAACCAATCGTTGCCGTTAGCGCGGAGCTGGCGGTCTACCTCAGAGGTAGCGTTTTTGATGTAGGTCTTAAACAAGGAATCCACTTCAAACTCCTCGCCGGTGTCCGCATCCTTGTACTTGATAACGGCCGAAAACTCCTTGTGCTTGCAGTGCTCCGACCAAGTCTGGGCTATGATTTCCAGCTCGCAATCCGTGGGATCCTGGGGCAGACCAGCAGCCTGGCGCTCCTCGGCAATACTGGTGTAATGGTCGCGCACGGCGCGCATTTCCTCCAGGTTCAGGGCGTAGAGATTGTCTTTCGACAGCTTCAACAGTTCCTCGTCGGAAAGGCCAACCAGCGGCACCGTGTTCGTAATAGATTCGGCCCCACCGCCCGGCCGCGGCGTATAGTCGCGAATCTGGGCTATGGGGCCGACCTCGAAGCGGTTAATCATCTTGTTGCCGAGCAGGTCTTCCGCCAAGCGGCGCAGACTACTCTCCGGCAGCTCGTGCTCCAAGAAATACAGCCGTTTGCTGAAAATATGCTGGGTATGGGTGTCCAGCGGCTGGTTCAGAAAGTCACCTAGCGCGTTTTGCGCCGAAATTCCCTCGTCGTCGGTCACGCCGGGCAGCTTGGCAACCAAGATGTAGCTTTTGTATTCGGAGCCGTGGCGGAACTCATCAAGGGCCACGTCGTTCAGCACCGGGTCCTGGAGGCAGTGGGTGGCGAAGTCGCGCAGTTGCTCGTCGCTCACGGGGTAGCGCACCGTGTAGAGGGCGGTGCTTTGCACCCGGCCGGTAGTGAGGCCAAGGTGACGTTGGGCAGCTTCGGCTACACGTTGGCCCTCGCCATCATGTTGGCCGGGCTTGAGCAGGAGCTGAATGGTTCTTTGGGTAGAGTCCAAAAGGAGGATGGTTATCTATTTTTCGGGTTTCCCACGCTTAGGCGAAGGTGCCCGCGTGAGGAAGCATACCCGCGCAGGGTACGCCGAAAATGCCTTGCTTCGCTACCGGTTGCAGCGAAGTAGGTTTAAGAAAACGCTTTTTCCGGCCGGCTGCCGGGTTTCACCACCGGAATACCTGCCCGGCAAAGCGGGCAATCATCGGGTGCGTAGGTGGCCGCCGTTACCGGCAGCAGGGCAAAGTTCGGAAAAGTTAGCTCAGCTTTCCCACCCGTACGGTCAATTAAACTCGCCACGGCCAAAACTTTTGCTCCTAGCCCCTCCAGTACGCGTGCTACCTCGTTGGTGCTCTTGCCGGTAGTTACTACATCTTCAGCAATAACAATTTTTTGACCGGGCTCCACAGTAAAGCCTCGGCGCAGGGTCATCTGCCCGGTATCGTCACGCTCGGTAAAGATGCCGGGTACGCCCAGCTGACGGGCCAGCTCGTAACCTATTACCACGCCACCCATGGCTGGCCCTACCACCACATCGGGCTGTAAGCCGGCTTCCTGAATCTGCCGGGCTAGCTCCGCCGCGGCTGGTGCTGCTAGGTCGGGCCGGCGCAGGAATCGGGCGCACTGCACGTACGTATCAGAATGCAAGCCAGAAGAAAGGCGGAAGTGCCCGCGCAGCAGTGCGTCTTCCTGCAGCAATTGCTGCTCTAAGTTTTCGGAGGTGAAGGAAGCTTGGGGAGAGGGCAAAGGGGACACTAGATACAAGGTTGAAAAAGCGTTGATACTAAAATACCATGCTGAGCATGTGGCGCCTCAAGCTAGTGATGAAGAATTTCTACCGCTACCTCAGCTGGCATAGGCCTCTGCAACGAAGCAGTAGAGATGCTTGCTTACAGCGACCTTCGGGTTCGACAAGTGGCTCTCAGCTCAAGCATGACGGTTGATGCTACACCGCTACCGGCCGGAACTGGTTGATCTGTTCCATCAGTTCCCGCGCAGCGGCGCCGGCATCGGCCGCTTGCCAAATGGCACGCGACGTATTAATAAGGAGGCCGGAGCCGTCGGGGCGCAGGCCAGCACGCATGGTTGCTTCCAAGTCGCCGCCTTGGGCACCGACACCGGGCACTAAGAACCATTGTTGCGGAGTGAGACTACGCGTGCGGGCTACCGCTTCCGCATTGGTAGCACCTACTACTAGGCCAATACCACCATGTGCCTCGTCTAGCTGACGGGTAATACTGGCAGCGGCATCTGACAAGGCACCACCGCTAAGCAGGGCCATATCCTGCAGAGAGTGGGCAGGCTTATTGCTGGTTTTGGCCAGCACGAATACCAGCTTACCGGGACGGGCAAAGGGCACAATGGCATCGTCCCCCATATAAGGATTCACCGTCACGCTATCAGCCCCTACCACGTCGTAAGCGAAGCGGGCGTAGTGGTCGGCTGTGTTGGCAATGTCACCGAATTTACCGTCCAAAATTACCGGGATACTTTCGGGAATGCGCTGTACCGTCTCGCGCAGCAGCTTCACGCCGTCTTCTCGGCTCAGGAAAAAAGCCAGGTTTGGTTTAAAAGCGGCGGCATACTCACTGGTTTGGTCAATGACTTTCGCCAAACGGTGGGCTACCTGCGCGTCGTCGCCTACGGGGTCAAGCCCGACGCAGAGCAGTGAATTGGCGTACTGAACGCGTTGGGTTAGCTTTTCCATTCGGAAGAGATAGTTTCAGATTGAAGATGGGTGCACTCCGCTGCTAATCGGGCCGATAAGCCCGGTTCCAGCCATTCGCCGCTGGCCACTTGCACGGCCGAAGCGCCACAGCGCAGGTAGTCGGTGACATGGCTAGCGGTAAATACCCCGCCTGTTCCGATCAAGGGAAGGGTTATGTTTTCATCGTGGGCTAGCTCCCATACACAACGCAACGCCACCGGTCGTAGCGCCTCCCCCGATAAGCCACCGGCTACGGGAGTAGCCGTAACATCGTCGGGTAAGTGCAGTGCCTTCAACAAATTCGTAGCGGCCAGGGCCGTAGCACCGCCTTGCTGCGCACCTAGGGCCAAGCCCCGAATATGCTCTGGCCACGGTGGCAGCTTCACAATGACGGCCGCTTCCGGGCCAAGCTCGTTGCGCACGGCTTGGGTAGCTTCGCGCACAAACTTGGCGCTCAGTTCCTCTCCCTTACCTGTGTCGGGCTGGGCGATGTATACTTCCACGCCCGCAATCAGGTCGCTAGCTTCGCGTGCCAGAAAGCGGGCAATCTTACGAAAGCCCGGAATTCCAGGCGCGGTAATGCTCACAAACACTGGTACGCCGTAGCGCCGCAGCTTTGGTAAGTACTCCTGCACCAAAATCTCGGCGCTTTCGGTGCGCATATTGGTGGCATTAAGCAAAGTCTGATCGGCGACTTGCCAAATACCTTCTTCGTAGAGCCCGGGCTTGGGCTCCATGGTTACGGTGCGGGTGAAAATTGCGCCTAGCCGCTCGTAATCCGCTCCATCTAGCTGCCAGGATGCAGCCGCGAGGCACACAGGGTTCTGAAGGGTGAGTTTGCCGAGTTGCATTGGGTTAAAAGCTATGATTTCGCTGGCGGCCCTTGCCATAGCAGTGGAAAACCAGCAAAATTAGATGAGTGCGCTACTTTCGAGCTAGGCCTGGGGCAGCTAGCGTATTATCTATGAAGCACCTACAAAACAGGGTGGCCAGTTGGCGAACCGACTTGCGTCAGAATCCCCCTGATGTATCACCCCACTCCCTATGCCACCCCGTGCCTTTGGGTGGGCAACGGTAAACTGTTGGTGGCTGAGTTCTTATTGGTACTAGGCTCCCTTCTGCGTAATAAAAGGCCTGCCTCGAGTGATCTGCTGGGCAAGGGTGGTGCTATCGGTCATGGTGGGGAGCAGTATGGGCTGAGAGGAAGTTAAAAAAAGTGCGGGTGGGCACCACTAGATTTTGCCGAGTCAACCGAACTAGCTGAACATAAAAAAACCGCTTCGAAAACCGGAGCGGTGAACGGGCAAAAACCGTAAAAAACAAACGAACTAACGGAGAAAAGGGCCTTCTGGTCATCTCGCAGGACGCTTTCGTGGAAGGTCCCGCCCTCCATCAAGTGTTGGTGGTTGAGGTGAAGCACGACGCAAAAGTACTACTTCCTCCCCAGTGGGCAAGTAAACCAGGGTTAATTTCATGTTACCAAAATGTTACCAACCACTCGAATCCTCCTTTAGTCTGGCTCATGCGTAAGTATAACTAGATCAGTGATTATCAATGCACTTTACATTTTTTCAGCCTACTTGCATGTAGCTTCGGTTCCTAGTTATATTTGTTTTTTCAAGACCACTGCACATTCACGTAATCTGTAATTAACAAGGCTTCATCTATAAATAGTACAACTATTTTCTTTGCTTAGTATTTTATGCACTATTAATGAGTGGTAAGAGAAATAGCGACGTGGAAAAAATCAGCAATGCTCTACGGCTAGTTTCTACTGCCCAGTTGGGACTTAACATAGAAATTGATTGGATTACTATCCGATTAACATATTCATAATCCACTTGCTTTTGTACAAATCATACCTTTGCTCAGGGTTTTCCAATTTTGCTTTTGACCATTCCTGTTACCATGAATAAAGTGCTACTAAGTGTGTTGTTAGGGGGTATGTTGGCCTTGGCTCCGGCAGCGCAAGCACAATCAGAGCCAGTTGCCCCCATCGAATACAGTGAGCGAGTGCCCTCGGAAGGGTCCGGCCGCACCTTGCTGTACCGTCGTGCTTACGATTGGATGGAAAATCACTTTGCTTATGGCCCCAAAAGCGTAATCAAAGCTGACCCCGCCGCCGGAAGTCTGCGCGTTACGGGCACTAGCAAGATTAAGCCCGTTGATACTAAGGGGAAAGAGCAGGAGGTAGCCGTACGGTTTGATTTTACATTTCGGGCTACTGATAATGGCTACGAATACAGCGTCAATACCTTCCAGGCTATTCCAGATAGCAAACAGCCGAGCCAGGCGCTGGCTCTCGATGAATACATCACCCGCTTTAAAAACGACAAGGCAGACGAACGCACGCACAATGCGCGCCGTCTAACGGCACAAGCTTCGTCCGTGGCAAGTGAAATTGCGATGTCGTTCCGTTCCTACATGAACAGCCAGCCTGCGGAAGGCACCGTTGGCGTGTCAGAGCGTTAGAACACTATCTATCTTTAGCGGTAGCAAAGCCCAGCAGATGCTTTCTGGTGGGCTTTGCTATGCACGGCAGTTACCAGGAGTAGAGCTTACGCATCTAGCAGCCGATGAGCACGCGCGGGCAGTTTTCGAGCGTCTAGCACCAGAAAACCATCTAGGGAATTGCTGCATGCGGGGTTGAGGTTGACCCCAAGTAGACGAGTGTTTTGCCATATGTACTGCCGCAATGCAACTGGTATCTCACTTGTCGTCAGCCCACCATCTTTCCCGAAGGACGAAGAATCAGTCAGTTGCTGTAGCTCGCTTGTGTCCGGCAGGGCATGTGGCTCGTCGGTAAAAGCGTGGTAGCGAACCTGCTTGCGGGCGCGCACGAGTGACGCCAGGGCAGGATCAGTATGATGCTGGTGTAGGTAGCGCATCAGGGCCGCCTTGGGCACCGCCGGGAACTGACGGCTCACGTTTAAAGAACCGATGAGGTAGCGGTACTCGGGGTAACGAATAAAATATTCGGCCAGTGCCTTCCACAATAATACGGCGGGTAAGGGCTGCTGCGCATACTGCTCGCAGACACAAATGCTACTCACCTCCACCGATTCGTGTAGCAATGGTAGCAGCGCCTTTTTCAGCCGGAATAGTGAGTGCAGGTAGAATCCCTTCTTGCCATGCTGCTGCAGTAGGTTTCGGCCCCGCCCTAAGCGGCAGGCAGCAGCTAAGCGGTGGTTGATACGGTCATAGAGAAACACATGCCAGTGATGAGCATCGTACTCTGGTAGGTTGCGCAGGGCATCTTCCGTCAGCGGGCGGGGGGAAGCTAGCCGCAACCGCTTAATTTCCCCTAGCACCGTCGGAATTTCCGCCATTTTGGCCATGTACACTTCCCACTGATGATGGCGTAGTAGGCTACGAGACGGCCGTAATGCCTGAATTTCGGCTTCCAGAGCATACGTAGTAGCCAGAGCCGCCAGCGGTTGCACAAGCTGCTTCGACGCCTCAGAAATAGCTCCTCGACCAGTGAACTGTGCCTGCACGCAGGCCGACCGCTCGGCAGCCGATACACTATTCAAGTGTTTGGTGGTACATGGACGGCCAAGACGCACGTGTACAATTTTACCTTGCATGCCCACTAAGTCGGCCGGTATGGTAGCGCCGAGTAAAAAGGGTCGCACCACTCGGTACACGCCCCAGGAGTTACTGGGCTCGAAGGATACTGACACCGGCAACACGGGGGTTTGCACAGCCGCAATCAGTTGGTGTAGTGACGGCTGCCAAGCGGATGTACTGGCATCTGCCAGCACGGGGAAACGCGGCCCTCTCCCACCCTGCGAAAATACAAGTAGGGGTGTATCGTTGTGCAGGTAGCGGAGTACGTGGGGCACCAACTCGGCTGCACCAGGGCCTACGGTAGTTGCTGTTGGCGAGGGAGCTGTTATGAGGTTGGCTATGTTGGGCTGTAGCGGGGCTAAAATCTCGTCGGCTATTATCCGCAGGTCGGGTCGGGCATCTCCTAGCACGTACAGCAGCACCAAGCTTTCAAGTAGGCCGCCAGGTTGGTTTGCAATGGCCAGAAAAGAGCCGTCCGATGGTATTTGCCGTAGCTCAGCCGGGTTGTAGCGCACCTTGATATTCAAGTCACGCAGCAAGTGCCCAATAAATGCTCGCCCCGTTAAGTGCTGATGCCGGGCATAAAGCTGACGCAGCATACGCAACTGAGCCCACGGCTGCCACAAAGGACGCAGCAGCTCTTGGTAGCGCCGACCCAAAGAGCCGGACGATGACACGTTTGATTTAGAAGTTAGCTGCATGAGCGGCAGGCGATGCGAAGGCCCGGAAAATCCTATAACAGATAGTTATCAAACTTCGCAAAGAGAAATTAGCCCGCCATTATCTGGTCATTATCAAACCATTACCAAACAGGCTATATAGGCAGAAAAGCCGCGTTGCAGCGCGGCTTTTCCAATCTTTCCACCTCACAATTGCCTCTTCACTTCACTCGATACAAAGGTATAGGAACCGGGATGGGCCTGCGGAAGAGTTTCGACTAATAACAATAATTTAAAGATCAAATCAAGCCATTGCCCGACCAACATTTCTTGGCCACAATTAGCCTAAACAACTGGCTTTCAAATAAGAATGCCGACCATTTAGCTCATGGCCGGCATTCTGTATGTACTATACTGCTGGTATCAGCTGGTAGGGCCCGCATCTACGCGCGATTCAACCGTGCTTTGCACTGTGGCTGACACTGCCGACAGTAAATCATAGCCCGTAGCCGCCTCAATGGCATCGACGGTGGTGCGATAGGAGCCCCAGGTAGTCTGAATTGTATTGTCATTGGGGGTGTCGATGGCAATAACGCGGGTGCTGGTAGTCACGCGGGAGGCATCACTAGAGCCGTTGGGCAATACCACAATTACCTTCCAGCAGCGCGCCGGTACTGTTACACGGCCTGCATCAAGAGTAGTAGCATACCCATTGGCTCCGGTACCACCTCTGCCGTAACTACCGCAGATAATGTACAATTCGTTGCCGGCATTGGCGAGGGTGCGGCAGTAGTTCTCCAGGTTAGCCCACGTTTGCTGGTTGTTGCGCGGCGCCTGAGGCATCATATTGGTCATCAAGAAGGTAGCCGAGTTGTCGGCGACGGAACCGGTGCGGTCAGCAGAAGGGCAGTTGTGGCCCCGGTCGAAGCCTGATCCGCTGTAGCTGGTGCTTCCTACCCGATACCATCCACTGGGCAGTGTAGCATCGGCGGCGAAATTGTCTTGGCGGGGCGTGCTACCCAGCCACGCGCTGCTCAAGTGCCAGCTTACCCAGTTCGGGATGCCCCGGTCGCGGTGATACGACATACTAAACTGCGACTTTGTGAGCAGGTAGTTGGTATAGTTGGTGGTGCTGGTGGTAGCTCCGCTCGGGTTGCCCATAGCCAAGTTACTTTCTCGAGTAGCCGTGGCATCGGCGCTCTGCGATACAGCCGCAGGGTTAGCAGCGGGTATTACACTGTCTTTGGAACACGAAACGGCCAAGCTGGTCAGTAGGGCTAGACCAGTAATGCGGTAGATCACACTCTTCATGTGGATGAGATGGTTGTGAAAATGAAAAGGAGGAAAAGGACAGGTGCGTAAATGCCCAGCAAAATTGGGCAGTTTACGGCAGGGCCATATTACCTCAGCATTATCATTTTACTCATACACAATTACAGCCTAGACATAATTATGATCATTTAATATTACTACTATTATATGTATCATTAGAGCATATTTATCCATCAATAATTTGTTATACATTTAGTTACTACACAAATCACCCACATACCAGCCTCTTTATTCACTATTCCACTATCAGAAAAATAGAGCGATACAGTTTCATTACAACAGGATATTGAATGTACTCACTACCAACCAGCAAGTAGCAACAATTTGCAGTATCAGGTCCCTTCCATATGCACCACCTGCCGAACGCAAAAAGCCCCGCTGACCTGCAACAGCGGGGCTTTTGGTCGCATAATGATAGGTAGGGTGGATAAGAATAGAACTAGTAGATAAAGTCTTAGTGAGTAGCTGGTAGCTAACGGAACCGTTAGCGGCCAGCTACTACGAGGCGTTGTGTAGCCACGCGCTGCCCGGCGTTGTTCAGGAGCACGAGTTGATATATGCCCGCGCGTAACAGGGCTGACGGAAGCACTACCTCGCGTCCGGATACGGCTAGACGGCTTATTAGCTCAGCCCGGGCTCCATACACAGCAAGGGAATTGCCTTCGGTTGCTGTTCCGGCTAATTGTACCCGGATGTTTTCAGCGCCAACAGCCGGATTGGGATACACAATGAGGGCCAATGCTGGAGTGCTCCACTTCACGGGCACCACCTGTGAGTAATGCTCTTTGCCATCCATATCTACTTGCCGCAAGCGGTAGTACAGTATAGCAGCCTCTTGCTCACCTGCTTCGGCATCGCGCAAGAGATACTCTTGGCGGCTAGTGGTAGTACCTGCTGCTGCTACCCGACCGATAGGGGCAAATCCTTCTGCCGATGTAGCCGAACGCTCTACTACGAAATGGCTGCTGTTGGCCTCCGAGGCTGTCTGCCACTTTATGTCTACTCCGCCGCCGGCTGCTTTTGCTTGGAAGCTAACCAACTGTACGGGTAGCGGCCCACTGGGACCAATCAGGTTGGTTGGGAAGCCTAGGCGCTGCTCCTCGGCGAAGGCGTAATACACCTGGGTTTCCGTGGCTAAGCTGATGGCAGCAGCGGCAGGCAGATCAAGCTCAACCCATCCAAAATCACGAGTAGTCAAGAATGACAGCGCCGTTTTGTTGCCACTAAGCACACTTGCATTTAGTAAGCTACCATCACTAAAGGTTTCGCGGAGTGTAACCCCATCAGCGGCGTACGTGCGCAGGGTGGTGTTTTCCAATAGTTTCAGGTTCAGCAGCCCCGTGCTTGCCCCAAGCACTACACCGGCTCGGTTGCCAGCAAACCCGTTGCCTTCTAGTTTCATACGCACCCGCACCCGCTCGCCGCCAGCTACCAGAGGCTGCGTGATGGTTGTGAAGTTCGTAGTGTCTGGGTCAACGGAGCTTAGGGGGTTGGTAATGCCACTACAGCCGCTGGTGCTAGAGCCGATGCTAATGTCGGCACAGGCCACGCTACCCCGGAATGTCTTGACGTTGGTGGTTGCCACGGGGAGCGTAGAACGTACGGGCTCAGGGTCCCGGAAAGCTTTGCTCTCAATCCCAAAACCATAGAACACGTTCAGGTTATAAGTAGCTGATACCAAGCTATTCTGGCGCAGTTCAACGCGGTCAAATGGTTTGGTAGTAGAGAAGCTAATCTGCGACTTGTCGTCGGGTAGTACATTGACTTGCAGCGCATTTATGCCCGTGGCTACTTCCTGCTGCTTGTCGCCAAGGTAGGTCACCACGCTAAAGCCGTTGAGGACGTTCAAGTCAACCAACCCAGCGCTTCCTACTACAAAGCCGGCGCGGTAGTCAGTTGGCCCCACTGAGCGCGTAAGCTTCACGTTCAGAAAGGACGGGCAGTTCACTTGCGCCAAGCTACCGAACGTCGCAAAGGTATTCACGTCATTATCGGCAGCGCCGGCCGGGTTGGTGACGC
The DNA here is from genome assembly GCF_000961955.2 of Hymenobacter sp. AT01-02. Lineage (NCBI taxonomy): Bacteria > Pseudomonadati > Bacteroidota > Cytophagia > Cytophagales > Hymenobacteraceae > Hymenobacter > Hymenobacter sp. AT01-02. The sequence continues at coordinate 23,904 of NZ_JZIR02000028.1, read as the reverse complement.
CAGAGTTTACGCAGCCCTGCACCACCCCGCCCGGTATGGTTCCGGAAGTAACGTTATTAGTTGTGATGGAAGTAGCGCCTAAGTACTGCGTGTTCGTATTGTTGCTTTTGAAGCTGTAGGCGTAATACAGCCGAAACTTGGTTGCTACGCTTGTAACAGCCGCATATTCTACCCGCAAGGACGTGAATGGCTTCTTCGCAATAAACTCCAACCGGGTGGGAGCTTGGGCCACTAGTTCAGCGTTCAGCAACGACCCGCCGTTATACGTCTGGCTTCCTTCGGCACCCCAGGTAATAATGCTTAGGTTATTCAGTACGTTAGCCCCGGCCGTGGTCAGCAGGTCGCCATGCCTGCTTAGCACAATGCCCGCCCGCGAGCCTGAAGGCACTGCATTTGCCATCTCGGTGGTTACTCCTACGGGAGAAGAATTTAAAACCGACAGAGTACGAGGATGTAGGATAGCATAATCTTCTAAGTTGTCCTTGGTCCCGAACCTATCAGGGAACTCTATCCCAACACAGTCGTTGAGAACTCCGCAGTTTAGGGAGGTATGGCTTGACACCGTACCAGAGTAGATAACGTCTGTATTCTGGGTTTGGGCTACAGCTAGGTGAGAGCAGTAGGTAAATAGCAGAGCTACTGCACCTGCTATACGGATAGGTAGAGCGAATTTCATAACGAACTAACTGAGAATGAGAGTACAGGCCGGGACATTAGCAATAGGTTGTCCGCGGTGCAGCTCTTTCAATTCCACAGCCAGTTTTTAAAAACTCTTGCTTTTATCTGATTATCAGTATATTATATTAATATAGCAAGTATTATATTCTCCCATTTCAAGAACTCAAGCACTAGAATGGGAAAGTTTGGTAAGCCCACAAATCCAAGGTATACTCGCAGTATACCGAGCTTTTTTCCCACTTTGAGCTACCGAAAGCCCCCTTGTTGTAATTGAATATTTTTAATGCGTAATCTGGCTACCACCTCCTGATTACTATCGTCATTTCTATCGCAACAAGGTTTACCACCCTCTAAACCTATGAGCACGTCGTTACCCATCTCCATCTTTATTGTCGAAGACAATGCCTGGTATGGCGAATTGTTAGAATATAAGCTGGCCCAGAACCCCGACTACAGCATCCGGCGGTTTACTACTGCGCAGTCCTGTCTTGACAACCTTTCCGCCAAACCAGATATCATTACACTGGATTATTCCCTGCCCGATGGTAAAGGCGACCAAGTATTGCGTCAGATTCGGGAAAAGCTGCCGGATGTATTCGTAATCGCCATTTCGGGACAGGAGGATGTACGCACAGCAATCGGCTTACTTCGGGAAGGGGCGTACGACTACCTCGTTAAGGATGAGGAAACTGCCGACCGGCTTTGGAACGCAGTAGGCAATATTCGCAAGCAGCTAGAGCTACGACGAGAGAATACTCGCCTGCGCGAGCAAATTGGGGAGAAGTACGAGCCGGAGCGTGCCATTTTGGGAGAAAGCCCCCAAATCAACCAGCTTTTTGCTCTTATTGAAAAGGCAGCTCGCACCAACATCACGGTATCGTTGAGTGGGGAAACCGGCACGGGCAAAGAATTAGTAGCGAAGGCCATTCACTTCCGCTCTGAGCGTAGCACGGGAGCGTTTGTGGCCGTGAACGTGGCAGCCATTCCGCGTGAGCTATTGGAGAGTGAGTTATTCGGCCATGAAAAAGGTGCTTTTACCGGTGCCATCGTCCGCCGCATTGGCCGCTTTGAGGAGGCACACAAGGGCACCTTATTTTTAGATGAAATTGCCGAGCTCGATCTGAGCCTGCAAGCTAAGCTGCTGCGGGTTATTCAGGAGCGGGAAGTTACCCGGGTAGGAGGTAACCAGCGCATTCCCTTCGACGCTCGCCTGATGGTAGCTACTCACCGCGACTTGGCTCAGGAAGTGAAAGAGGGCCGCTTCCGGGAAGATCTGTACTACCGGCTTTTGGGCCTACCCATTCAGCTGCCTCCCCTACGGGAACGGGGCCGCGACGTACTTCTGCTGGCCGGCGCCTTCCTCCAGGATTTCTGCGGGCAAAACAAAATGGCGGCTTGCTCCTTCTCGCCCGCTGCCCAGCAAAAGCTACTGAGCTATCCGTTTCCGGGAAACGTGCGCGAGCTCAAAGCAGTGGTTGAATTGGCCGCAGTATTGGCCGAGAGCGACGTAATTCAGCCCCAGGATTTGTCGTTGCGCGGCAGCACCGTTTCCACCCCCGAGCCCACTGAAACGCCTGGTGGTGAGTCGTTGCGCATTCAGATGGCTAACATTGTGCAGCACTATCTGGACACCCACAACGGGAATATTTTGCAGGTTGCGGCCAAATTACAAATCGGAAAATCCACTATTTACCGTATGGTACAGAATAACGAGGTCCGCTTGCGCTGACCTATGGTTTTATTCTTCGTGCCATGAGTTCTATTAGCTACCGTCAGCTAGCGCGCCGATTGCGCTATGTGCAAAATGCTTACACTACCGCCCGTCAAGAGTGTCAAGCGGCCGAACAGCAATTAATTGAGCTATACACCCGCTCACAAGCTGCCGCCGCCCAAGCGGCGGCTCTCTCCCATACCGTAAATACCGCCCTACTTGCCGAAGATGAGCAGGGTATCATCACGCTGCTGAATACGCGGTGCTGTGAGCTGCTACTACTACCTCAGCCCAGCACCACGTATATCGGCCAACCGAGTTCAGTGCTGTTACAAGACTTGGCCGCTGTTTTCCGAGAACCAGAGCGTTTTCGGGAGGACCGGGCACTTATTACCCGTAGCCGAGAGCGGGTAAGCGGCCAGCTATATACCCTGCAAAATGGCACCGTTTTGCAGCAAGACTACCTACCAGTAGTGCAGAATGGCCGCACGGTGCTGCACATTTGGAGCTACGAGGATGTAACGCTGCACCAGCAGGCCCAAGAACGCGTGCAAGAGCTTTCGCAACTCGCGGAGCAGAGCCCTCAGCCTATTATTCGCTACGATGCTATGGGGGAAGCGCGCTACGCGAATCCTGCCGCCGCTCGCGCCCTACATGCTTTGGAGCAACCCTCGGAGGCTGATGTGCGCCAGGTATTGCGTCAGGAAATAGCGCGGGCCCTGCAAGCGGGGCAGCCCCACACCTTTGAGCAGCGGCTGGATGGTGGCTTCTATATGTGGACGGTAGCGCCCCTAGGTACTACCGATGGTGTGAACGTGTACCTGACTGATATTACTCTTCGTCGACAGGCTGAAGCCGAATTAGTTCGTAGTCAACTGTTTACTTCTCGCCTCAATGACACGGTACCCAATATCGTGTTCTTGTACGACATGAGTACGGCTAGCGTAGTCTACTGTAACCGGCAGGGTGAGCTGTTGCTAGGCTACACTGAGGCCGATATTGTGGGCATGGGGTCAACCATAGCCGAAAGAATTCTGCACCCTCATGACTTGGAAACAATGCGCCGCCGATACGGGCTGTTTCAGGTGCTGGAGGATGGGCAAGTACTAAGCATCGAATACCGGATGCGCCACAAAAACGGTAGCTGGCGTTGGATGAGCTTGAAGACGACCTCCTTCATGCGTCATCCAGACGGGCAAGCCTGGCAAATCATTGGCTCTGCTTCTGATGTAACCGAACGCCGACATGCCGAGGAGCAACTGCGACAGAGCCGGATGCTGATGGAGCGCGTCACCAACACGACGCCTAACCTTATCTACATCTTCGATATCGATAAGCAAGCCAACGTGTACTACAACCGCTACGTGGAAACCATGCTGGGCTACACCGAGGCGGAAGCCCTGGAACTAGGCGACAGGTTTATTACCCGCATGATTCCGCCGGGCGAGGTACGCCGTTTGCGGCGGCACCTTGCCGAAGTGGCCAGCGCCGCCGATGGCGAAGTGCTGACCATGGAATTTTTCCTGCACCACCGCAATGGCTCCGTGCGCTGGCTGCGCGTAAACAACACCCCCTTCGAACGGGACACGCAAGGCAGGGTACGTCAGATTGTGGGCTCGGCCGAGGACATAACGCGGTGGAAGGTAGCCGATGAACAACGGCGCTCCGCCAACCGCCGGCTGGCCGAGCAGAACCGTTTGTTCCGCCAGGTAATTGACACTGTTCCGAACCTGATCTACCTGAAGGACCAGCATAGCAACTACGTACTGGCCAATCAGGCAACGGCGCAGCTGTACAGCATGAGCACCGACGAGCTGGTGCATACCCCCATCGAGGAACTGCAAAAGGTCTTCCCCGATTTGGAGCGCTACCGCCGGCACGACGAACAAGTGCTTCGGACTCAACAAGAAATGACGCAGGAGGAAACCTTCTCGCCTGGCGACGACAATGTACGCTGGTTTTACAGCACCAAGCGCCCCTTCCTGCTGGCCGATGGTACCGTGCAGGTATTAGGGGTTGATAATGACATTACGGCCCTGAAATGCTCGGAACAAGCCTTGCAGAGAGCCAAGGAGGTAGCCGAAGAAAATGCGCAGGCCCGTCAGACGTTCCTGACCAATATGAGCCACGAAATCCGCACGCCCATGAATGGTATTCTAGGCCTAGCGGAGTTGCTCACGAAAACTACCTTAAACGAGCAGCAGCAGCAGTACCTAACACATATTCAGAACTCGGCTGAACATCTGCTAGTCATCATCAACGATATTCTCGATATGGCTCAGCTAGGAGCTGGCCGTATCCGTTTGGAGTCCCTGCCCTTCGACCTCAACGAAGTATTGCGCAGTAGTTGCCAGTCGCTGATGCACAAGGCCACTGAAAAGGGCATTACGTTGCGCTTACAGCTCCCCCCTGCCGATGTGTCTACGTGGGTGCTGGGTGACCCTCACCGCTTGCGGCAGGTACTGTTAAACTTGCTGAATAATGCCGTGAAATTCACGGAAAAAGGCCATGTGTTACTCACGTGCCAGCGGGTGAGTGCTCCGGGCGCCGAGCCCCAGTTCCAATTTACGGTACTAGATACAGGCATTGGTATTTCGTCGGCTCAGTTGCAGCAAATGTTTGAGCCCTTTGCGCAGGCGTCGGCCAGCACCGCCCGTGAGTACGGCGGCTCTGGACTTGGATTAAGCATTTCGCAGGGGCTGGTGGAGCTTCTGGGCGGTGAGCTTTCGGCTGAGAGTCGCCTGCACCACGGCAGCACCTTCCGCTTTACGCTGCCTTTTGGCGTGCCTACCACTGGGCCAGGCCAACAGGTAGAAGAACCGCAGCCCGAGTATGGGGCCCTGCCGAACTGCCGCGTATTGCTAGCCGAAGACAACGCCGTCAACCAACTGCTAGTGCAGGCTATGCTGGAGCGCTGGGGCGTGCATGTAGACACGGCCTCCTCGGGCCCCGAAGCCCTTAAGCTATTCCGCCTCCACCGCTACGATGTCATTCTGATGGATATTCAGATGCCGGGATTGGATGGAGTAGCTACTACGCGTCTGCTACGGGAACACCCAGATTCGGCGCGGGCTGCTACCCCAGTAGTGGCGCTTACAGCCCACGCCATGCAAGGGGAAGAAGAGCGCTACCTACAGGCGGGCCTCGATGCCTACCTGTCGAAACCCTTCCGCCAGCAGGACTTATTCCGGTTGATTAAAAACCTACTGAGCGGTCGGCCGACGGCCACGGTACCTCAACCTGCTGCGGCTTCTGCTCCACTCACTCCACCGTCGTTCCTACTTACTCCCGCTGCTCCAACGGACGCTCCACTCTATGATTTGAGCAATCTGTTACGGAGTACCGACGCGGCCTTTGTGCGTCGAATGGCCCACTTGTTCATCACCACTACCCCGCCCATCGTAGCAGATCTGGAAATGCACCTTGCCGCCGAGAACCGGGAGCGGATAGCAGCTACGGCTCACCACCTCAAAAGCTCTACGGATAGCTTGCGCATTCAGTCCCTGCACGGCCCACTCCGGCGGCTAGAAACGACACATGCCGAAACAGGAGCACCTACTTGGGATGAAATCAAGCAACTAGTGGGCCTAGTGCGCCAGAAGCTTGACGCGGTGATAGTAGGTCTGCTGGAGGAATTCCCAATGTCGTAACCAACAGCATAAATAGATGGAAACGGCCGCGAATCCTCGCCTGACGGGTACTATCGTGATTGGGGCGGGGCAAAGTGGGTTAGCAGCAGCTTACTACCTGCAGCAGCACAACCAACCTTTTTTGGTGCTTGATGAGCGTGCTGCTACCGGCGACGTATGGGCTGCCCGCTTCAAGGCGCTGCGCTTGTTTTCCCCTACCTGGCCAGTGCCTTGCCGGGGTTACCCTGGCCCAAAGCTGCCCACTACTACCCAACGAAGGACGAAGCAGCGGCGTACTTACAGCAGTACGCCGCTCACTTTCAGCTTCCCATTGTACACAATCAGCGGGTGGTGCACGTGCAGCTTATGCCCTCTAGTAGCTACCAGGTGCATACAGCTACGGGAACCTGCTACCAAGCACAGCGCGTCATTGTGTGTACAGGCCCTTACTCTGCACCGGCGCGTCCTTCCTTTGCCGATGACCTTCCTCCTACCGTGCAGCAGCTGCATAGTAGCGGGTACCACCAACCGGCCGATTTGAGAGGGCACGGACCGGTGGCTGTTGTAGGAAGTGGTAACTCAGCCTTACAAATTGCCGCCGACGTAGCCGAAACCGGCCGGCCGGTGTACGTGGCCTTTGATGAGCATACGCCTGCCATGCCCAACAATACAGCAATGTGGGTTTTTCTTACTGCTACGGGCTTTATGCGTGTACCTGGGCACACAGTATTGGGCCGCCACCTGCGCAATAGCCCCGAGCCTGTGGTGAGCCAAGACTTGCACCGCTTACAGCAGTTTCCACACGCGCACTTTATTGGGCGAGGGCAGTCGGCCACAGCTGCTGGGGAATTATTAGGCGTCCATCATACTACGCCTCCCTTAGATGCGGTGGTATGGGCTACTGGATTTCGGCCGGCGTTCAATTGGCTGCAAATTCCGGGGAGCATGAATGAGCGGGGTGAGCCGTACCACTTCCGGGGTTTGTCTCCCGTGAAAGGACTAGCCTTCTTGGGGTTACCCTGGCTTCACAACCGCCGCTCGGCCCTTATGGGCGGCGCGGGCCCCGATGCGCGCCATGTAGTGAAAGAATTGCTGAAAAGCACATAATTATACTGAAACTACCCTGAGCTAATCGAAGTTATAGAAACAAGCAACGCCCGGTATACCAACGTTTAGTATCCGCACGTTGATTCTTCTCTGTTTCTAATCCCTTTTGTATGACTCTGTTGATCTTCTTCGGCATTCTGCTGGCTACTGCCCTGCTTGCTTTCGATACAATAAACAACGTAAAGGAGATGCTCACGCCAGCTCCTGTTCGTGCTAACAACGGCCGCTAGGCTTTTGCAACGCTCTTTTCTGAAGCCCTTCTGCTCCGCGGAGGGGCTTTTTTGTGCTCAGCATCCTACCTATACTTAGTGTCGGCGCAGAAAGCAGACATACGATCATACAAGGCACGTATGCGCACAAAAAAGCAGCCTTGCGGCTGCTTCTTGCAGTATCTCTCAGGGTTGAAATCAACGAATAACAAGCTTACGCATTTCGCTAGAGCTGTCGGACTCAAGCTTCACGTAATATAGTCCGCTTGTGAATTTGCTTAAATCTAGGCTTTTGGTGTACCGGTCGCTTAGTTCGGTAAGCGTTTCGCGGTACATCACGGAGCCAATTACGTTCAGGATTCGTAACTCAAGCTTACGCCCCTCAAATCCATTGATGGCAATGTGCACAATGCCCGTGCTTGGGTTAGGATAGACTAGCAAAGCCTTATCCTCACTCGAAGGACGAGATTTGGTGCCGCTCAGTTGAGCCTTAGCCTCCGAGACCGGACCGTGCAAGGGCCCGAAAGCCAGCAATGCAAGCAAAAGAAAGAAGCGTAGGAGTTTCATCATAAGACCTCGTAAAGCAATAAGATAGGGTCAGTACCTGGAACAATACCAAATAACGTTATGCAACGATTTAGGTTGACAAAGGTAGCAAGGTATTTTAATTGCGACATTGGAATATAACGCATCTTCGATAAACAAAAGCCTTTTCAGCTCTTTTTCACCCATTTACCCGACGAAACAAGTTGGACGTTGTCATTATTGGAGGTGGCTTGGCAGGGCTTTGTGCTGCTCTCGATTTGCGCCAGCGCGGCCATGCCGTAACGCTGTTGGAGCGGCGTAGCTACCCCTTTCATCGGGTGTGTGGCGAGTATATTTCCAATGAGGTGCTACCCTACCTACGACGGCTGGGGGTAGCGGTAGCCGCTTTGCAACCGGCGGCGCTGTCGCGCTTTCAGTTGAGTTCCCCGGCGGGTCGTACGTTGGGCGTTCCGTTGGCACTTGGGGGCTTTGGCGTAAGCCGCTACCAGCTCGACCACTACCTCTACAAGCTAGCAGAAGCCCGCGGTGTCGATGTGCGCCAGGGCACCACGGCCACCGACGTTGCCTTCGATGCATCCCAGGACCAGCACCGTGTAACGCTAGCCGACGGCAGCCACCTACTAGCCCGGGTGGTACTGGGGGCCTATGGCAAACGCAGCACGCTAGACCGACAGCTCCAACGCTCGTTTTTTCAGCAACGCTCGCCTTACCTAGGTGTGAAGTACCACCTGCGCTACGATCAAGCAAAGGACCTCATTGCCCTGCACAACTTCGCCGATGGCTACGCCGGAATTTCAGCAATTGAGGATGACAAGTATTGTTTCTGCTACCTCACCACGCGCAACAACCTGAAAGCGTACGGCACTATTCCGCAGCTAGAGCAGCAGGTATTGGCCCGCAACCCCTTTTTGGCCCGCATCTTTCAGGAAGCTGAGTTTTTGTATGCGCAGCCTGAGGTAATCAACGAAATTTCTTTTGCTCCCAAGCAAGCCGTGGAGCAGCACGTGCTTATGTGTGGCGATGCCGCTGGCTTGATTACGCCGCTGTGCGGCAACGGCATGGCAATGGCTATTCATGGCGCTAGCCTAGCTGCCGACTGTGCCCACGCCTTTCTGGCCGGCCAATACACGCGTGTTGCGCTAGAAGCAGCTTACCAGCGTACGTGGCAACGGCACTTTGGGCCGCGCCTACAGGTAGGACGCACCGTACAGAACTTATTTGGGCGGCCTGTTCTAAGTGAAGTAGTAGTTGGTAGCCTGCGCTACTGGCCCGCGGCAGTGCGTGCGTTGGTGCGCGGTACTCACGGCACAGCCTGGTAATACTGCCGCGGGGCGGCTAGCAACTTATATAGCTGTAAAAATTTGATTTACAGTTACTACACACGCCTAACCCACAAACAAACGCACGTGCATGTCGGCGTAGTTAACCGGTAACCAAACTACTTTCTTAACATGATTTTGCCCTTTCATAAACAGGACAGCGCTCCGGACGGATTTTGCGTAAACTGCAAATAATGACCAGCTACCTCTGCGCCATTGGCACGGCCAATCCGCCCCACCGTATTCCGCAACCCCAGATTGCCACTTTTATGGCGGGCGCTCTGCAACTCGACGAAGCTGCTACCCGCAAACTGCACGCCCTGTACCGAGTTTCGGGTATCGGGCACCGATATACTGTATTGCCCGACTATGGCCGCGCAAACGGCGACTACGAGTTTTTCCCGAATACTCCCGGGTTAGAGCCATTTCCCAGCGTAGGACAGCGCATGGCGCAATACCGCCAGCATGCCTTACCCCTTTCCGTACAGGCAGCGCAGGCCTGCTTAAGGCAGTTGCCTGAGGTCCGCACCGACACAATCACACACTTGGTTACCGTGAGCTGTACTGGCATGTATGCGCCAGGGCTTGATATAGAGCTTGTAGCGGCCCTTGGGTTGAACCCAAACGTGCAGCGTACCTGTGTAAACTTTATGGGCTGCTACGCGGCCGTAAATGCGCTTAAGCTAGCAGATGCTTTTTGCCGGGCCGATGCTAACGCTCGTGTGCTACTGGTGTGTACGGAGCTGTGCACGCTCCATTTTCAGAAAAGCCAGGAAGACGACCACTTGGTTTCCAACGCGTTATTCGGTGATGGCTCGGCAGCGGCACTAGTGCAAGGACGGCCGGCTCAGCAGGGCAACAGCTTGGCACTGGAAGCTTTTCACTGCGGACTAGAGCCCGATGGCCAGCAGGATATGGCGTGGCACATCAACAATTTTGGCTTCGAGATGACGCTGTCCTCCTATGTGCCGCGGCTCATTCAGCGGGGTATTCGGCGGCTTACCGAGCAGCTGCTAGCCAACTTGCCCGTGCATCTAGCCGACGTAAAGGCCTTTGCCATTCATCCGGGCGGGCGCAAGATTTTGGAAACCATTGAGGAAGCACTAGAGTTGAGTACGCACGACAACCGCTACGCCTACCAAGTGCTGCGCGACTACGGCAATATGTCGTCGGCCACGGTGTTATTTGTGCTGCAGGAACTGCTCCGTAATCTTACTCCCGCCGATACTGGTGCGCCCGTCCTTAGCTTTGCTTTTGGCCCGGGACTCACCCTCGAAGCCATGCTCTTAAAAGTAGTATCGGCTATGCCAGCCAGCCAATACGCTGCTGAAAACCAGCAAGTAACGGAAGAAGCTCTTTCAGTGTAGATTATACTCTGGGCCCGGCTGCGTGCTTTCCCTTTTACCCTGTTTGACGCTTACCTAATGCCCGACTTGCGCCACCGTGCCACGGAAGAAGAGCTGATGGACGACCTCACGCTGGCCTCCGACGCATTGCGCCGTAACCTCGATGAACTCGAAACTATTAACACATGGTTGGGAGGGTACGCGCCCGTACTGGATGCCTTAGAGCGGTTGCGGCCACAGTTCCCCCTGGGTCGGCCGCTACGCCTAGCCGATTTGGGTAGTGGCGGCGGCGATACGCTTCGTCAAATAGCCCGCTGGGCACGGCGGCAAGGATTAGCTGTAGAGCTGGTTGGCATTGATGCTAACGCGTTTATGCTGGATTACGCAGCTAGCAAAAGCCCCGACTACCCCGAAATCAGTTACCAGCAGGCCGACATTTTTGCGCCACCGTTTCAGCAGCAACAGTTTGACGTAGTGACAGCCAGCCTGTTTTGCCATCATTTCTCCGATGTAGCCCTTACGCAGCTGCTACGCCAATGGCCCCAGCAGGCTGCTCTAGCTGTTATCATCAACGATTTACACCGTCACTACCTGGCTTATCATAGCATCCGGTGGCTTACCAAGCTATTGGGTGGCTCTTACTTGGTTCAGAACGACGCACCGCTGTCGGTAGCCCGGGCTTTCTCACGCGCAGAATGGCAACAGTTGCTGGCCGCCGCTGGGGTGGCGCAGTACTCATTGCGCTGGCGTTGGGCCTTCCGCTGGCAGCTAGTACTGCCGGGTACCTCAAGGCAGCCGTGACCAAGGCACTAGTGCCAGCGGTTCTTTGCGTTTCACTAGCTTACGCCCACAGGTCGGCGGCAATGCGGAAGGTATTGACGTGAGCATCTACAATATCGGCAATGCGAGGAGAGTAGCCCCCACCCATGCACACGACCACTGGCAGCCCCGCTTGGTGGCAGGCAGCCAGCACTAGCAAGTCGCGCTGACGGCAGCCTTCTCGGGTGAGAGCTAGATGTCCGAGCTTGTCGGTAGCTAGCACATCTACTCCGCTGAGGTAAAAGACAAAGTCGGGCTGTTGCTCGGCCAGCAGGCGCGGCAACGTTTGCCCCAGTAACGACAAATAAGTTGCGTCATCGGTGTTGTCGGGCAGGGGCAAATCCAACGAGGAGTGCTCCTTGCGGTGCGGGTAGTTGCGGGCACCATGCATACTGAACGTGAACACGCGCGGCTCGTGCTCGAAAATAGCCGCAGTACCGTTGCCCTGGTGCACATCCAAATCCACGATGAGAATGCGCCGTACGCCTAGCTCGGCGTGAGCAAGCAAGTAGTTGGCAGCGGCAGCTTGGTCGTTGAGCAAGCAAAACCCCTCACCCCGGTCGCGGAAAGCATGATGGGTACCCCCCGCAATATTGAGGGCTACCCCGTGCTGCAAGGCCCGCCGGGCACACTCCAGCGTACCGCCCAGAATAGTTACCTCGCGCTCAATCAGCTGTGGGCTCCACGGAAAGCCCGTGGCTCGCTCTTCGTGGCGGGTAAGCTCGCCGTGGCACAGGCGTCGGTAGTAATCGGGGTCGTGCGTGAGCAGGATGCTTGCATCAGGCGGAGGCTGGGGCGTGAAGAAAGCACTGGCAGGTACAATGCCTTCGCGTAGCAACTGCTCAGGCAGCAGTTCGTACTTCAGCATCGGAAAGCGGTGGTTGGCCGGCAGCGGGTGGACATACAAGGGCGCCCAGGCAATAGAAAGCATACGCCCCGAACCTACGCAAGTCAGCCAAGAAAGTAGAATACCCTTGCTGCTGAACACAAAAATAACCGCCTGGATGGGCGGTTACTTCCGGATTCGGGGGTGGCTTTGTAGTGGGGCGTACTGGGCTCGAACCAGTGACCCCTACCTTGTCGAGGTAGTGCTCTGAACCAACTGAGCTAACGCCCCTCGTAAAGCCATGCTGGCGGCGGCCGTAAAGAGCCAAAGATATACTTATAGCAGACAAATATACAGGGTATCGTTGTGCAAAATTTAGGCTTTAAGCCGGCTTATCCTGTAACCTTCTGACAGAACGCTAGTATAGCGCCTTACCGATGCTTCCCTCCCGTTCTGGCAAGCTATTCCCTTCATCTGCCTCATCGTTTCCGCTCCATGAAAAAAGCAGCACTTCTACTCTCTTTCTGCGCTCTGAGCGCCGCCGCCACTGCCCAAACTGAAGGCTCGCGCGTAAGTGGCATCCGTTCCTCTACGGACTATGCGCCGGGCTCCGGCAGCAGCGATTCGCGCAATAATGGCTTTGGTATCAAAGGCGGTCTGAACTGGTCACAAATCCACGGCGACGACAAGGACAACTACGACAACCTGGGCAGCTACCGCAACTTCCACGCGGGGGTATATGCCCAGTTTGGCTTCAACGACAAATTCTCCATCCAGCCGGAAGTACTGTACTCACGCCAAGGCTTCGAGGGAAGCTCTGCATCCCGTTCCAACACGAACACTTACTTCACTCGCCTCGATTACATTCAGGTGCCCGTGCTGCTGGTGTACAACATTGTTGATAACGTAAGCGTGCACGTAGGCCCTCAGGTGTCGCTGCTGACAAAAGTGCGCGAAGCTGGGCAGGAGCGCAAGATTGCTAACGAAGACAACCTGTACGACTACAGCTACAACAGCCTCGACTACGGCCTTTCTGCTGGTTTAGAAGGCCGTATCGGTCCGGCCCGTGTGGGTGGCCGCTACACGGCTGGTTTTGCCGATGTTATTAAGGATCCAAAAAATACGGCGGCCCAGTCGCTGGCAAATATCAAAAACGGCGCCTTCCAGGTGTATGTAGGTATTGGCATCTCCAACTAACCCTACCGCCCACTAGTTTGTATCAAAAGGAAGCCCTAGTGGCTTCCTTTTGTGCTTTAGCTCCCTGCCACGCCTAGCGCACTTCTCGTTACTACCCGCTACCTATGATTGATCTTGCCGACCTGCCGCTTATTAATCACGCTCGCGAGCTGCTGGTCGAGCGAGGTATGGGGGTGTTGGGCACGTGGGCCCTGCTGAACTTGGTGGTAAGCGGCTACTATGTGAAACGCACCGATGCCCGTACGGAAGCGCACCACTTCCACCTCATGAACGTGGCGTGGAATGTGGTGAACACGCTGCTTGCTACCTGGGGCATTCTGCAAGCCCACCCCAACCAAGTCACTACCCTCACTCTGGCAGAAAGCCTGGCGGCGCAATTTACCTTCGAGAAGATTTTAGTGCTTAACGTGGGCCTCGATGCCGCCTACTTGTGCGTAGGTAGCTGGCTGCGGGCCCAGGCGAGTTCCGCAGCCCAACGCCCCGAGCGTCTACTGGGGTTTGGGAGGTCTCTGTGGGTGCAGGGCGGGTTCCTGCTCTTGTTTGATGCTGGTTCATACCTAGTGTACCACCAATACGCGGCGGACTTGCTAGCCCTGCTACCCCAATAAAAAACGCCCCGCTGACAACTGAAGCCAGCGGGGCGTTTTTGCCCGGTATTGGTAGGACTTAAGCGTGCGTAGGCTCCTTCACCAGCGCCTCTTTAATTTTGTCGTTGAAGGCCGGAAGATCTTGGGGGTTGCGGCTGGTGATAATATTTCCATCTACTACCACTGTTTCGTCTACCCAGTTACCACCGGCATTCTTGATGTCGGTTTTGAGGCTGGGCCAGCTGGTAAGCTGCTTACCGCGCACCACGTTGGCTTCAATCAGCGTCCAGGGGCCGTGGCAGATGGCTGCTACGGGTTTGCCAGAGCGCACAAACTCGCCAATAAAGCTTACTACCTCTGGCTTGGTACGCAGCACATCAGGATTGATTTGACCACCTGGCAGCACTAGGGCATCATAGTCGGCTACCTTCACGTCGCCAATTACTTTATCCACATCTACGCTGTCGCCCCAGTCTTTTTCGTCCCACCCTTTGATGGAACCGCTTTTAAGCGAAATCACATGGGTTTCGGCGCCTTCGCCTTCCAGAAATTTCTTGGGTTTCTCGAGTTCCGATTGCTCAAACCCGTCGGTGGCTACAATGGCTATTTTTTTGCCCTTGAGGGCGTCGCTGCTGAAGAGACTCATGTTAGGTTGTCGTTATAAAACGTACTACAAGTGAAAAGCCGATGCCACTCGTAGGGGCATCGGCTTTTCTTTAACGAGAGGAAAAACGAGGTGTTCAGCCAATACGTCTCTTCCGGCTTATAAAATTTCGGGTTTAGCTGTTGAGCTAGTCTTCGTGCTCGGCCCGCTCGCGCTTGAGCTGCTTGCGGAGCCGGTGTACTCGCTCGTCGAAGCCATCGGGGTCATAGCTTACCTCTTCCACATCCAGTTTCTCCAGCATATCCATCAGCGCATCGGAGTGCTCAGTACGAGTACCTTGGGGCACGCGCACAAAGGCCATTTCTGACCACAGCACCGACTTAAGACGTAGGCCATCTTCGCTCAGCATTTGCATCTCTACTACCAGGTTAGAGTTGTCGAAGTGAATCAACTGGGTCCGGATGCGCACTAGCTCGGCGTGGTTGGCTGGCCGCAGGTAGGCAATGTGGTGCTTGGTAATTACCCAGCCCGCTCCCGACTCACGCGCCAGCTCGCCCAGGTTGAGGGCGTAGTGCTGAATGGTGTGCTCCTCCCGCGCATTCAAAAAATAGTCGAGGTAGCGGGCATTGTTGAGGTGCCCAAGCATGTCACAATCTTGAAACAGAATGCGGTGGATGGTTTCGGGGGTGCGCACCAAAGACGAAGAAGCCATGGAAGGGGAAATTGAGTGGGAAACAAAGGTGCACCTCAAAGCTGAAAACTACGGGCTAACTACTTGGCGGCCGTAGCTTGCGCTGGCAGGGCAGGTAGCAGATAGCTGTCGGCTACTATTTGGTGCGGGGCTGGTTTGCGGGCATCGGTAGGCGTATCGAACACGACCAGAACGTGCTCATTATCCAGCACTGCCATGCCCTCGGCTTTATCTTGTCCTGCCGTGGGCCCAGACCCGTGCGGTACATCAAACAAGCGAATAAGCTTTTTGTCGTCAATGAGGCTGTCTTGAGGGCAGCGTAGCGCATCAGGCCAGCAGTACACCGCAATAGTGCCATCTAAGTCCATGGTGGGGCCGGCTAGGAGTAGCAAGTCGGCGCCCCGCTGGCGTAGCTCGCGCAGGCCCATGCCACCCAGGCTTAGAAAGTGCTTTTTATAATACTTGTGCGTGGCGCCCGTAAGTGGCTGCAAGCGTAGCCGGCCATGCTTGTCTTCTCCCAGCAACACTTCTAACACAATAGCCCACCCGCGCAGCACAGGCCCGCGCAAGCCGATAAACAACCGCCCATCTGGCGCAGCCGCCAAGCCTTCAATATCGAAGCCGTTGTCTTTGCCAGGAATTGCCAGAAAAGGATTAAGGTGGGGATCTTCGGCCAGCACATCCAACAGTTCGTTGGAGGTGCTGGTGCGGTGGAGCTGGGCCGCCCGCAGAACGCGTGTAGGGTCGGTGGGATGGGGCGCCTCCCGGTGCAGCTCATAGTCGCCGGTTTGCGCGTTCAGCAGTAGCGGCACCCGGGCCAGGAGGTAGCGGTTGGCTTCCTGCTTTACTTCGGCTAACCGGGCAATCTGCGCGGCTTCATCTTTTTCCTCCGGCTTTGGCTTTTTACGCTTGCGGCTGTGTGAGCCCACAATCCAGAGGTAGTGGTCGGCTTCCGCGAGGCCCTCAATGTCAATTTCTTCTTCCGCGCCAGAAGGCAGGTCCAGCAGGGTGGTCAGTGCGTAGGAGCAATGCTGCCCGTATTCGTGCGGGCCAGTGCGGCGTAGTCGCTCAATGCTGGTACGCTCGTCACAGCTCACCCATAGGTTGTCGCCCGTACGCAGAATGGTAGACAGGCCATCACGTACGTGTTTGCCAGCTGCGTTGAGGCTGAGCTTGGAGGTAAAGTGCAAGTGAACAGGAGCGCGGCGCATGAGTAGGGGCGTAAAATGGCAGGCCCCTACCAACGACCATCAGCAGCAGAAGGTTATAGCTCGGCGTTCAGTTACATGCCTGCCGTTGTGCTTCTAAACGCCGTACTATGTTCTTTACCACCTGCTCATCCGTCGTGTACAGGGGTAGTGATATGGTAGCGCTACGGCTATTCTGATGGCGCTCAAACACTATTTCGTAATGCCGCGGCTCATCCTCTTCCTGCCCGGCAATCCGATAAGACAGCTTGGTTATTTGGGGCCACTCAAAGCCCATCTTCAGTTCAAACAAGCTCTCATCTACCTTTACCGCCCATTCCGACGTGCCTTTGCTTACGCTCACGACCACCGGGCGGGACAGTCCAGTATCGGTCTGCTGGTCTCGAATGATTTGCTGAACGTGGCAGCCGTTCATCGTCATGAGCACTTGCTGCTGGGGTTTGGCCGGGTTGCGCATCAGCTCGTTGAGCTGCCGGGACAAGGTTACTTGGCTGGGAGTTGGGGAATTTTGGGCAGCAGCTTCCTTAGCGAAGGCCAAGCCACTAAGCAGTAGTAGAATCCGTTTCATAGCAAATACACGTAGAGAATGACGGGCGCCATGCCCGTTTGCTGGTGTAGATGGCTATGAATATCAGAGGGTTGCCTGGAACTAGAAAATCAAATTCTATTTAGAGCATCACTTATAGCACGGGCCTACCAAGTGCCTTATTTACCCCCCTTACGCGACTGCATTTGCGCTTGTACCTGGCGCTGCTTGGCCTTAAGCTGCTGGTACTGGGCAGGGGTGAGCACCTGCTGTAGTTCCTTATCAGAAGCAGCATTAATGCGCTTCAACTCTGTCATCATAGCTGGCCGGTTGGCAGCGTACTGACGCTGGGCGGCATTGGCTTGCTCTGCTGTCGAAGTAAAAATGGCCCGCACCTTCGTACGCTGGTCGTTGGTCAGTTTAAGTTCTTCCGTGAGCACGTCGGTCAGGTCGCGCGCGGCGCGCGACTCCACCACGGGCGCAGGCGTTGCCACCGACTTGGCTTCGGGAATAGAGGCGTTGTGACGGCGGGCACAGCCGGCAGCCAGAGAAGTTATACAAGCTAAAATGAGCAATGGGCGGGCAGCAGACATAGGGCAAAGGAGATATGGGTACGCCCCGCATACGCGAAAACCACACCACACGGTTATCCACAGCTTGTGTGCTGCTTCCTGCCAGCCTGCATGGGCATCAACTTGCTACTAGCACTTTCCGGGCTATAGGTTTGCTGTTTTTCAGGTGCTGGGCGGTATGATGTGCCAGCGCCATAATGGTAAGCATGGGGTTTACGCCACTACAAGCTGGAAAGACCGAAGCGTCGGCAATGAACAGATTGCCAACTTCGTATAGCTCACCGGTGGGGCTGGTAGGGTGGGTACCCGCATTGCCCCCCATGCGGCAGGTACTCATCTGGTGGGCGCTATACAAGCTGTACTGATTGGGCTTCCAACTTAGTTGTGGTAGCTGATCAAGCACCTCAGGGTTGTACAGGGTGCCGTTTGTGGCGTGCAGGGTAGGCAGGGTGCCGTGGGGCAGCAACACGGTATGCGCACCAGCCGCCACGTGGATAGCAGCAGCAGCCCGCACACCTTGCAACATATGGTTGCGGTCAAAGTCGCTGAGTACGTAATCGATTAGGGGCGTTCCGTACCTATCTACCGTCACGCGCCCACCATCTCGGTCGCGGGTGAGCACAATGAAAGAGCCCAGATGGGCAGCCTGCCGCATAAGCTCCTTGTGTTGAGCACCCGAACGCCAGGGCAGCACCATGGCCATCAGTCCCGCGTGGGCTGGCGGGGTTTCTAGCTTCACCCCAAAGTTGGTACCCTCCATCATAGTGAAGCAGTCGTTTACGACCGACATCATGGGGCCGTGCCAAGCATCGATGCGATTGGGGTACAGTCCAGATACAACTACCGTAGGATGCAGGTGCAAATGCTGCCCAATGTGGGGATGCGCAAGGCCACTACGCAGTAGCAACGCCGGCGTCTGGATGGAGCCTGCTGCCACCACCACACGACGGGCGCGCACCGTAACCCGTACCCGCTGGCCTGTTGCCATAGTGTGCACTGCTATTGCCCCGGTAGCACGGCCTTCGGCGATGGTAATGCGCTCCACTTTGGTATCGGCTAGTAGGCGCGCCCCATGGTCATAGGCTTGTTGTAGATACGTGGTGAGAGTACCTTGCTTCACGCTGTGCCGGTCGCCGAAGCAACTATAGCCCAGCCCCTGAAAATGGTCTTCGGAGTCAGTAAGACCGGTTTCGTTGCGCGGAATCAGCTTGGCTTCCTGACCCAAACGGGTAGACCCCTCCCATAAGGCTTGGTTCTGCCCATTATGGCGCGTGTAGGCGGTATTTACACTGAGGGCGCGGCTTACGGCATCGAGGCTGCGCTGAAAATCCGGCGAAGTAAAATGCGGAGCCTGATGCTCCCGGGCCCATTCTTGTAATACGTAGTCGGGGGTGCGAAAGGCGCCAGCCCAGTTGACGGTAGTACCGCCGCCTAGGCATGAGCCCGCAAGCAGGGCAATACCCCCATCCTGCGTAGTCAGCGTGCCGCGGGCATCATATAGGCGACCCAGCATGTCGGCTTCGCGTTGGGTAAAGTCGGCACCGTGGAAGTATGGTCCTTTTTCCAGCACTAGCACATCCTGCCCCGCCGCGGCTAGCTCGCCTGCTACTACGCCCCCACCAGCTCCACTGCCTATCACCAGCACCTCGCACTCATACGTCACGTCCTGCAAAGGCTGCAGGGTATTGATAGGCTTTTCGGTGGCTACTACCTCTCCCAACTGCGGACCAGGGTAGCCAATATGCTCCCACACGAAATTGCCTTGTTCGGGCGTAGAGCTACCGTAAAACAAGAACATGAACAGCTTGCGTAGCGCTTGAAAACCTTTGCGCAACTGGGGCACAGGGCTGCTGGCCCAGCTTTGCAGTAGTTGCTCGCGCTGCTTAGGATTCAGCTTGCCAAACGTCCGCCACGACTTACACCACGTCAGGCCCACTGCTGGCGTATCTAGTAAGGCCAACAATTGCAGAAATTCCTGCCGGGCTCCGGCCGGTTGGGCATCTAGCATTAACCCAATCTGCGCAATGTCAACGCCCTCCGAACCTTTACGGGCCCAAAAGGCCGCATCCTGGGCTTCATGGTCCACTACGGCGGGAATAAAAGTGTCGGCAAGCGCTTGCAGGGTAGCACGCTGAGCATCGGTGAACTGCATATGGGTGGGGCAGAAGTAGGAGCTGATGTTGTCGGAAGCCAAGTACTCGACAGTACCTAGAAAAGGTCGGCATTTTTCCTGGAAACTACTCGGCTTGCATACCAATAAATCTAAACAGTGAGTATCTGCTACTATCAGCCTGCTAGCCGCAGCCGCCTGCCTGCATACTTCCCACCACTCCATCCTAGCCCAATCTATAGACCGGGCAATACCACGCAAAAACGCTCCTTCCTCGTTAGCGAGAAAGGAGCGTCATTCTCCTCGTAGCGTGTAAGAACTTATCTAACAGATTGCTCCAACTGCCCCACCTGAGCCCGTAGTACTGCCCTCGCAATACCCAGGTTCGTATTCTGCGTACTCACCACCAGATAAATTAATCGGCTACCGTTGGTAGTAAGCTGAAGCAGATGCAACTGATTTGAGAGCGTGATAAGGATATCCTCAATCTGCTCGCCTACTAGCTGCAAGGCCGTCATGGCTTTTTGCTTCAGCTTAACCACCTCCGCATTGTGGGCCGCTGCCATGGTAGGATCGATGCCGGGCATGTTGGAGTGGGCCGCTAAGCTAGCTCCCGATTCCACATCCACCACCGCTACTGCCATTAGCCGCGGCAGCTCCGCCAATACGTTGTGCACTACCTGAGCAGCAGCCGGATCTGGCTTGGCAACTGCGGCACTGGGTTCACTTCGTCGACGGGAGGCTTTCCTGCGGTATGATTTAGGCTTCACTCATTCAAATACTAGATACAGCGGCGCGGTGGACGCCTAAAAGAAGAACCACCGTTTTTTCTGCTGCTGCTCGCGGGGCAGCAGGGTTACATTGGCCGTGTGCGAGCCTTTCACGGCTACTACTTCGTCTTGGTAGCCACCGTAGCCATATTTAAGAGCCGCAGTACCAGCGGGAACCGTCAGCACGTACTCGCCCTGGGCGTTAGTGGATACACCGCGCAAGCTGCCAGGCTGCATTACTGTGGCTCCTACTAGCGGCGCACCGTTTTCATTTAGAATCTGGCCGCGCACGGTAATCATACGCATGGCCGATGCCTCGGCGGAAGCAGCACTAGCTGCCGCCTCAACTGCTACTTCCGCAGGCAGTGCGGCGGTCGGCAAGTTTTCGGTGGGTGTGCGAGTACCCGCAAATACAAACGTACCCACCAGCACTGCCGACGCCACCAGCGTGGTAGCACGCCGACGGAAGCGCACGGGCTCGGCCCGAATGTACTGTACTTGGCGCTGCACCCAGCTCGGAGCTACGGAGGCCTCCTCAGCGGCCTGCAGTTCCTGCCAACGGGTGAGAGTAGTGTGCGCCTGGTTGTCGTCGCGGTGCAGATATGCTTCCACGGCGCGGGCCGAAGCCTTGGTTAGGTCGCCACGCAGATAGGCATCCCGGTACACGGGCAGAAGATCACCGGTCTGCGGATCGAAGGGAGAAGCCGTCAATTTCATAGGCGGGGGGGAGGGTTTAGATGAGGATTCGAGAAGAGTAATCAATACTTATTCCCACGATGCGGCCGGTTGACGGCTACTCTTCGCAGGCACGCATTACTTCGCGGGCAATGCCCAGGTTGGTGTCGCGGCAGTCCACGGCTACATAGAGAAACCGCTGCCCATCCGGCAGTAAGCGCAGGAGATGTAATTGGGATTGAAGCGTAATCAGAATTTCTTCCAACTGGTTGTCGGCATCGGGTTGCAGAGCCGCAAGAGCGAGACGTTGCTGCCGTACCACTTCGGCATTGTAGCCCATTGTTTTGCCGAGGTTGAACTCGCGGGAGGTAGTATAGCTTGCCAAGGCTTGGCCCGACTCTACTAATACGACAGCGGCTCCCAGCAACTCGGGCAAACCCGTAAGCACTTGCTGAATAACTCGCTCTGCATAAGCTTTTTCCGATCCGTTTACCGTTGAGACAATCTTGTTGACAGTCGGTCCGGCGAGTCCTTGCAAGCGTTGAAAAAAAGGAATTTGCATAGGCCTATAAAAAAGGCTGAGGCCAAAGCGCCGGGTTTGGCGCGAGGCACCAGCTACGGGCCTCCCCTTGCCGCGCGGGCGGCCACATCACATTACTATCCCAAGCAGCGTAGGGGAGGCTGGTGGTCGGCTCCCACCAGCCTACTACTATTGCCTCTTAGTTATTGAGCTCAGCTACGTGGGCACGCAGTACTTCGCGAGCAATAGCCAAGTTGGTATCGCGCGAGCTTACTACCAGGTAGATAAACTTATTGCCTGACTCCGTGAGCTTCAGCAAGTGGATCTGGTTGGAGAGCGTAATGAGGATGTCCTCGATGGATTCGCCCTGCAACTTCAGCGCCGTCATGGCCTTCTGCTTTTGCTTTACTACTTCCGTGTTGTAGGCAGCAGCCGTGTCGGGGTTGATGCCAGGGGCATTCGAGTGCGAGGCCAAGCTCATGCCGGAAGTGGCATCTACTACGGCCACGGCCATCAGGCCCGGCAGGTCGTTGAGAATCTCTTGTACTACTTTACCTGCGGGGTTGTTGACTGAATAAGCCATGATACTGAGTTAGAAAATAAGAGGAGGAAGTGAAAAATCAGTCTGCACAAGCCGTCTATTCCTCAGTCGCTTTACTCAGAACCCACGCGTTGGTCTGCTGTCTGCGACGTACAAGAAGCTTTTTAAAACTTGTGTGTAAATACTCTGTCCTGTTTGGTGCTGCTATAAACAGGACGACTTGGTTTACAAAGCTCCTTAGATTACCCTCCAGAAAAAATGACCTTCGTCAACTCTAAAAATGATTCTTGTCAAACTTTTCCCTCCGTTTCCGACGCGGGAGACCATTATGGGATACAAATAATACTATTTACTCTAACTTACTACCTATTCCTATTAAAAACAAAACTCCCCCGATGATTTGTATCACCGGGGGAGGTACGGACCCTTCTATTTTTCGGTTTTAGTGTGCTACAGAAAGCTTACACCTTACCAAAGCATAGCACTTATTTTCAGTTACTTACCTATCATACATAGACGATATATGGGCTAACCGGGCGGTATCTACTACGGTGATACGGCTGCCTTGCGTCAGCACCAGTCCGTCCTCGCGAAACTCAGAGAGGAGTCGGCTAGTGGTTTCCTTCGCAGTACCCGCCAGGGCCGCCAAATCTTCCCGTGAAATAGGAATACTGAATGGGGTATTAGCGGGGGGCTGAAATAGCTCATGCAGGAGCAGAAGGGCTTCGGCTAGCCGCTCACGCACCGGTTTATACGCCGTGTGCAGCACCTTCTCTTCAGCTTCTCCCAATGACTTGGCAAGAAGGCGCATCAAGGAATGTGAGAACTGACTGTTCTGCTCAATGAGGCTAAAAAAATCGGCGCGTGGCACGAGACACACTACGCAATCGGTGAGGGCGGTAGCAACGGTAGTGGCATTGCTACCGGTCATCAGGGCATGATAGCCTAGCACATCGCCTTCCTTAGCCAAGCGCACAATCTGTTCTTTTCCATCGGTACTCACTTTGGAAATCTTCACCTTGCCTTGGCGCACGCAGTACAACCCACCTAAGCGGTTACCCTGTTGGAAAATAATTTGCCCTTTCAAGTACGATTGGTGCAGCTTGCTTCCCGAAATCAAGGATAGCTCATTGTGCTGGCACGCACCCAACAACGATTGCCCCAAATGCGGGCAGTTCTGGCAATTCATAGGAACTGTTGGTGCTATCATACCTCGGCTGCGTAAAGATTACTGCGATACAACTATGTAGGCTCGACTAGTTCGTTTTCTGTTCTACTCCGGTCAGGAAGCGGTTAGGCAAGTATGCTACTACTTAGCGAAACACCTTTCTTATTGGTAAACATTGAAAAGTCTTATTCCAAATTCTGACCCAATTATGGTAGGCCAGCTTGTCTATTATGACTGCACAAGCCTGTTTAACCGAATAAGGCTCGTGCAAAACATCTATTATCTAGTAAAATTAACTGTTTTTTAATCCTTCCTACTCTTTTTCATTCCTACCACTATGCCAATATTCTATTGAATATGATTCAAATCGGGAATCATATTTCCATGAATAGGAATATATTTTAGCACACTGTAATTAGCTACAGCAACTAGGAGCGTTACACCTATCTAGCGTGTATTTGACAGGCTCTGTGAAGGGCACTTTCAGCTTCGTGCTTGTCCTATTTAGAGAATATTCAGCAAAAGAAAAGCTCCACTGTTGCAAC